>NZ_JBEYBS010000010.1:0-237668 GCF_040632375.1 Streptomyces sp. NPDC019396
ATACGCCCAGTATGAGGACGACCCTCCGCCTTGCGATGCACCGCATCTGACGCCGTGCGCTGATCCACCGGGGATTACGGGACAGCCCTTAGGATCCAGTTTCGTGGCAGGAATCCCCTATGAATTGATCAAACTGGAGCGCGTCGCCGAAGTGGAGCGCGCGAAGCTGGCAGGCCTCAAGGGCGCGGAATTCGAGGCTCAACGGCGGGCCTGGCGGGCTGCCGACGACGCTTTCCACAGCGCAGTCGCAGCGTACGCCGCACGACGAGATGTAGCGGCGTCCCCTCAGGAAGTCGAGCAGACCGTGCGGGACGTCGCCCGGCGCGCGGACGAGGATCCCGCTATCGAGTAGTGCTCTCGGTTGGCCGACGTGGACACGAACGGCGATGTGTCAGGCCGGGCTCTCTGCCTGTACGTGCTGCCGTTCGATGTCCAGATCAAGGAAGTGGGCCGAGCAGGAGATGCAGGGGTCGTGGTTCCGGATGAGTCGTTCGCACAGACGGGCGAGCTCGGACTCGTCCGTGACGCTGCGGGCCAGTTCGGCCTGAACGGCGCGGCGCAGGTCCTCCTCGATTGCGCCCTGGTTCTGTGCGGTGGGCGGCACCAGGCATGCTTCGGTGATGCGGCCCTCGTCGTCGAGTGCGTAGCGGTGGTAGAGCAGCCCGCGCGGAGCCTCGGTCGCACCGTGCCCGACCGCGGTCCGGGGCGGCACGGCCACATGAGCTTGTGCGGGGGGCTCGTACGCCTCGATGATCCGCAGGGCCTCCTCCACCGCATACAGCACCTCGACGGCTCGCACGAGGATGCTTCGGTACGGGTTCGGAGATCCTCTGTCCGGGGCGCTGCCTGCCGTACGGGCGAGCAGCGGAGGATCGGCCAGACCGGCCTCCCGCGCCGCTTGGAGGGCCAGAGGGGACAGCAGGTGGCCGCTGATGGCGTAGCGGGCGAGGGAGCCTGTGAGGTGACGACGGCCGTCCAACCTGGAGTGAAGTGCGGTGGAGTGCGCGACCTGCTCCTCCACGACGTGGTCCGGGAAGTCGTGGACGGGGAAGCTGCGCGGCGCCCCTCCCCCACCGGCTTGGAGCACGGTGGGCACGCCGGACTCGATGGCATACGTGTCCGGCTCGGCGAGAGCGAAGAGATCGACGTCGCACACGGCGTCGGGGAAGTCGAATCCGGAGACCCAGCGCACGGTGTCCCAGGCGTCCTCCAGGGCGACGCGCAGGCGATCCGCCAGAGGACGGAGTTCGGAGGGGGCGGGTGTGCGGTGGAATCCGCCGAGACGGACGTTGATGGGGTGGATCGCGCGCCCCCCGAGGAGTTCGATCACGGAGTTGCCCGCCTGTTTGAGCCTCAGCCCGCGTTGCACGTGGGCGACGTGCGTACGGGACATGCCGAACACGTCGTCGTAGCCGAGGAAGTCAGGGGCGTGCAGCAGATGGATGTGCAGACTCTGGCTCTCGATCCACTCACCGCAGTACAGCAGGCGGCGCAGAGCCGCGAGTTGGCCGTCGACCACCACTCCGCAGGCGTTCTCGATGGCCCGGCAGGCACTCAATTGGTAGGCGACCGGGCAGATACCGCAGATGCGTGAGGTGATGTCGGGAGGCTCGGTGTGAGCACGGCCTCGGAGGAAGGCTTCGAAGAACCGCGGGGGTTCGTAGATCTTCAGCTGGGCCCGGATGACGGTGGTGCCCCTGGTCACCAGATGCAGCGCGGTCTCACCCTCGACGCGGGCGAGTGCCGGGATGCGTACGACGCGTGACTCGGCAGCGGATTCGGTCACGGCGGATCCTCCTCCCCCACGGCATCCTCCAAGGCGGTGAAGGCGGTGACGTTGAAGGTGTGCAGGCACCTCCCGATCTCCTCGTCGCTCATCCCGTCGCGGTGCATGAGCGGCACGAGGGCCGGCAGATTGGTGGTCGCCGCAGGGCCGAAGCAGCCATAGCAGCCACGCCCGTAGGCCGGGCAAATGGCTCCACAGCCGGCGTGGGTGACAGGCCCCAGACAAGGGGTGCCGTGGGCGACGGTAACGCACACGGTGCCGCGGCGCTTGCAGGAGAAGCACACGCTGTGGTTCGGGACGCCGGGCTTGCGTCCGGCGAGAAAGGCGGTGATGACCTCCAGCAGCTGGGAGCGGTCGATGGGGCAGCCCCGTAGCTCGAAGTCGACGGGTACGTGAGCGGAGATCGGGGTCGAGGTGGCGAGGGTCGCGATGTAGTCCGGGCGGGCGTAGACGACCTGCAGGTACTCGGCGACGTCGGCGTAGTTGCGTAGAGCCTGAACTCCTCCTGCCGTGGCGCAGGCACCGATGGTGACCAGGTGGCGGGAATCGGCGCGGATGCGCCGGATCCGTTCCGCGTCCTCGGCGGTGGTGATGGAGCCTTCGACGAGCGACAGGTCGTACGGCCCGCGCCCGATGTCACTGGATGCCTCGAGGAAGTGGGCCACTTCGATGTCCTCGGCGATGGCCAGCAGCTCGTCCTCGCAGTCGAGGAGGGTGAGCTGGCAGCCGTCGCACGAGGCGAACTTGAACACGCCGAGACGGGGCCGCCCGGGCTTCCGGGGCTGGACGGGACGGGTCATGTCACAGCTCCCTCACGGCGAGGAGGGGCTCGGCCAGGTCGTGCGTGACGACGGGACCATCGCGGCAGAGCAGCAGGGGACCGAGCTGGCAGTGCCCGCAGTGGCCGGTGGCGCAGCGCATGTTGCGTTCCAAGGAGACCCGGATGCGGTCGGCTCGTACGCCGCGATGGAGCAGCGCCCGTGCGGTCGCGCGGATCATGACTTCGGGGCCACAGACGAACGCGCTGGTGTGCGCCGGGGTGAAGTGAGCCTCGTCGATCAGCGACGTGACGACTCCGACCCGTCCGGTCCAGCCCTCGGTGGGCCGGTCGACCGTTACGCCGCAGAAGGGGTGTCTCCAGTCGGGGAGCTCGTCCTGGTACAGCAGATCGTCCGGGGTCCGTGCACCGGCGAGGACGTTCATGCGCCCGTATACGTGCGGGTCGGACAGGACGGTGTGGATCAGCGGGCGAAGGGGGGCGAGGCCGATTCCTCCACCGATGACGAGCAGATCGTGACCGCGCGCCACTTCTGCGTTCCAGCCGGTGCCGAACGGTCCGCGTACACCGACCAGCCCTCCTGTGGGCAGATCGCACAGTGCCCGGGACACCGCACCCACCGCGCGGATCGTGTGTGTGAGCCGTTCCCCGGTCATGCGGGAGACCGAGACGGGGATCTCGCCGACGCCGAAGGCATACACCATGGCGAACTGACCGGGCGAGAAGGCACGGAGTGTCTCACCGGACGGCTCCAGGTCGACCGTGACGGTGTCGGCGGTCTCGCGTCGGCGGTCCGCGAGCCGGTACGGGAGGGGGACCATGGTCATGCGGACGGCCCGCCTCCCAGCGGTCCGTACAGGTCGAGCAGCCGGGTGCGTGTCGCGCGCAGTCGGTCGCCGATGGTCTCGGCGACCAGGGTCACCAGCGCCAGGCCGAACGCCGGATGCGCGGCGCACTGTTCGCGCACTGCGGAGGCATCGAACTCCCACGCGGTGACGACACTTCTGGCCTCCGCTCCGAGATGCCACTGGCACGGGGGGCACAGCCAGGACCAGCCGAGGAGATGTCCCGCTCCGATCGTCTCGACCACCGCGCGACCGCGACCAGGAATCTGAATGTCCAGGGCGACGCTGCCCGTACGGATAACCCAGAAGCGGTCGGCGCGCTCGCCCTCTTCGAAGAGCCGGGCGGACGCGGGAAAGCCGACTGCGAGCGCGAGTGCCATCAACTGCTCACGGAACTCCGAGGAGAGTGAACTGAGCACGTCTGCCGAAGGTTCAGCCCTGGCCGGAAAGGTCACCGTGGCCCCTTGTCCTCGTGGCTTCGTCGTGCAGGGCGTGCGCCTCCTCGGTGAGGTCGATTCCGGTGGGGCACCAGACGATGCAGCGCCCGCAGCCAACGCATCCGGAGCTGTCGAACTGGTCGTGCCACGTGCCCAGTTTGTGGGTGAGCCACTGGCGGTACCGGCTGCGTGGCGTGGCACGGACCGGGCCGGTGTGCAGGCCTGAGAAGTCCAGGTCGTAGCAGGAATCCCAGCGGCTCCAGCGCTCGGCGTGGTCGCCGGTCAGATCGGTGACGTCCTCGGTGGTCGTGCAGAAGCACGTCGGGCAGACCATGGTGCAGTTGCCGCAGCTCAGGCAGCGGGAGGTTACGTCGTCCCAGCGCTCGGCCTCCAGGTTGTCACGCATCAGGGTGCGCAGGTCGACCGGCGGCATGGACCGGCCCATGCGCTCGGCGGCCTGGCGCACGGCCCCGGCAGCGGCGGTGCGCGTGGCGTCGTCCGCGCTGCGGTGCGGGAGTGCCGCCAGTACGGCGGCCCCCTCCTCGCTGCCGCTCCTGCAGAGAAATCGGTGGCCCTCGGCGTCCAGCACCTCGGTGAGCGCGAGGTCGTACCCGGCGTCCACTGCCGGGCCCGCGCCCATGGACACACAGAAGCAGGTCGCTCCAGGTTCCGTGCACTCGACCGCGATCAGGAAGGCGCCGGTACGACGAGAAAGGTAGGCGGAGTCCTGGTACCGGCCACCGGTCATTACCCGGTCCAGGATCCTGATGGCCCGCAGATCGCACGGCCTCACGCCGAGGAACGCGTAGGCCACGCTCCGTGGCGTATCGACGCGTACCGCCAGGTCGCCGTCCGGCGCGCGGTCCGCGGTCCACTGCCGCACACGTTCCGGGTGGAGGAAGGTCTTCCACGACTGCGGCCCCGCGCTGTGCGCGAACACGGCGTCGTCGTCCCGTCGCCGGATCCGGTACTGCCCCGCTTCCAGCTCGACACCCCAGCCGCCGGGCAGCTCCCCGGCGGAATCCAGTTCGGCGAGCACGATCGCGCCGTCCCGCACCGTGGGGCCGACCACGGTGCGGCCACGCCGCTTCAGGACATCCACCAACGCGTCAAGGCCTTCGAGGTCGAGGGTCACCGACGCGGTCTGCGCGTCGGCAGGTGCTCCGTCACTCCGGGAGGGCGTCATCCTCGGTCCTTGGTCTCGGCGTCCGGGACAGCACACATCGGCAGCCAGCGAGACTCTGCCGTGCCGCAGGCGACTCGTCGCGGCGGCCACGGACAGAGTGTCAGACCTCCGGCTTCGAGGTTCGCCGCTGACCCGGCGTGTCTTGCAGCGGACCGGCCCGCGGGGCGGGTTTCTCTCGATTCCGCGCGCCCCGGAGGCGTGCACGGCAGAGTAGCCCGGCTGGTTCCACTTTCATGGGTGCCCTGCCCCGCACCTGGTGCGATGTGCCGCCGGGCGCTTCGCCCACCGTCTATGTGCTGCGCTGGTCGTGGGTGTCCTGGCGGAGCTCTTCTGTGCGCCGGGTGAGGGCGTCGATGCGTTCGGCGAGGCCGCCGGTCTCGGGCCGCAGGTGGGCCCGGGTCGCGGTCAGGGGGCGTACGAGGCGGGCGGGGTCGTTGTGGGCGAGGGCCTGGTTCAGCTCGCCGAGCGCGTGGTCGGCGCTGGCGGGCAGGTCGGTGAGGGCGGTGATCTCTCCGGCGAGGCGGCGCAGGTCCGCGGCGTTGTCGCGGGCCCATGCGGTGACGGTGCGTTCGGCGGCGCGGGTGTCGCGGGTGGCCTGGACACGCTCTTCCCCGGTGGAGCCGGGGGCGCCGGGGCGCAGCCGCAGGTAGCGGCGTTCGGCGGCCTGGCGGCTGGCGACCCCGAGGGGGCCGGCGAGGTCGGCCCAGCTCGCGCCCTGTCCGCGGGCGGTTTCGATCAGCCCGCTCTCCCAGCCGGCGAGCTGCTCGCGGACCTCGCGCAGCATCAGCAGTGCGGCCAGGGCCGGGTGCGGGTCGGCGTCGGCCGCGGCTGGCTCTGCGGTGAAAGGTGTCCGGGCGGAGGATCGCTGCGCTTCCTTCACGGACTGGTTGATGGCTTCCAGTGCCGCGGCGGCGGCGGGGAAGGGGACTGGTGCGCCCGAGGTGGCGGCTCCGCTCATGGGACTCTCCATCGCTCTGTCATCCTCCAGATGACTCCCCGCTTGTCATCGTTTCGATGACATGCTACAACGGATGCACGTTGAAGCGCATTGGCAGTTTCTGCCTGAACCAACTGGAGGTGTTTCGCGATGTTGATGCGCACCGACCCGTTCCGCGAGATGGACCGCATCGTCCAGCAGCTGTCGGGTACGTCCGGAACCTGGTCGAAGCCGTCGGTGATGCCGATGGACGCCTACCGCGAGGGCGACGAATACGTGATCGCCTTCGACCTGCCCGGAGTGAGCACCGAGGCGATCGACATCGACGTCGAGCGGAACATGCTGACCGTGAAGGCGGAGCGCCGCCCGGTCGCCAAGGCCGACTCCGTGAAGGTAGAGCTGTCCGAGAGGCCCCTGGGCGTCTTCTCCCGCCAGATCGTCCTCGCGGACACCCTGGACACCGAGCGTATCCAGGCCGACTACGACGCGGGTGTCCTGACCCTGCGCATCCCGATCGCCGAGCGCGCCAAGCCCCGCAAGGTCAGCATCGGCGCCGGAGCCGGCCGCAAGCAGATCTCCGGCTGAACCCTCCCGCTCCGGCCGGCCGCGGAGGGCGGGAGAGCTGATCTCCCCCTCCGGCACCCGCCCTCCGCACCCTTCACCCCTCCCCGGAGGTGACGTGATGTCGATACGCGAGGAGTCGTTCCTGGCCCATGTCCAGGAACGCGGCGAGTACGCAACCATGGAAGAGGCCGACCGCGTTGCCCGCGTCGTCCTGGCCCTGCTCGGCGCACACCTGGTGGGCACGGTGCGGGCCGAACTCGCCGCCCGGCTCCCGGAGACGTACGCCCTGATCCTCCTCAACCCGCTGCAGGCGGCAGAGCCGCTCTCACCGGAACGGTTCGTCCGTGCGACCGCGGCCTGGATCGAGGGCGCCACCGAGAAGACGGCCCTGTGGGACATCGGCGCCGTCCTGTCCACAGCAGCTGCTACCGCGGGTGATGTCCTCACCCGCGAAGTCCTCCTTCAGCTCCCCCCCGGCTACGACCTCCTCTTCGGCAACCCCCAACCCCACCCCACCTGACCGTCCGCAGCCCACCCCGGGCTTGCCCGGACCTTCGCGAAGAAAGGCATGCGAAGCCATGTACGACCAGCCTCGCGCGAACTCCTCCCAGACGTCCATGACGTTCGAGCAGATGCTGGAACGTGTGCGCTACGAAGGCGCCTACCCCACCCGCGAACGCGCCGCGGTAGCCGTCCGCCAAGTCCTCGCCGCCCTCGGCCGCCAGCTGACCGGCAAGGAACGCGTCGACCTGACACAGTGCCTGCCGGTTGAAGCCGCCCTTGCTCTCACCGCCTCGGCGCCGGACGGTGAGCCGCTCCCGGGCTGGGACTTCGTCAAGGACCTGGCCGCCCGTACCAGCGCCACCCCGGCGACCGCCCGCTGGGACACCGGCGCCGTCTTCGCCGCTGTCACCCGCCTCGCAGGACCCGACCTCCTCGCCCGCATCCTGCACCAGCTCCCCGACGGCTACGCCCTCCTCTTCGGAAAGGCGGAACTGCGCCGCCCTGAGCCTGCCGCTGCCTGAGCAAGCCGCCAACGCGTGGAGACGCAGCAGGCCCTGTGCACCGCGAGACGGCCCCGGCCTCGTATCCCCGACCGTTGCCCCCGTGCCCGACCTTGGCTCCGGTGCGTCGGAGGGCCATTCGGCCCAGGCTGGGGTCCGTCGGCCTCTGCTACCGCGGCCTCCGTCCGGTAATGCTGGGGATGTCGCCGCGGACGGCCGGAGCGAGGAAGGTGCACGACGATGACTCACCCTGTGACCGTTGGAGTGGACGGGTCCGCCGAGGGCCATGCCGCGGCGGAATGGGCCGCGGAGGAGGCGATTCTCCGAGAAGCGCCGTTGCGCTTGGTGCATGCGGAAGAACGATGGCCGACCGTTTTCGGCGCTATGCCCCCGGTCGATCCTGCCGAACACCCGACTGGGGCACAGGGGCTCCTCGAGGAGTCTGCCGGCCGCTTGCGTGACCGCCACCCTGGTCTGGACGTGTCCGTGAAGAGGCGCGTCGGCCGAGCGGCCGGCGTACTGGCTGTCGAGGCCGCTGACGCACAGATGCTCGTGCTCGGCTCACGAGGACGGGGGCGACTGGAGCAGTTCTTCGTCGGGTCGGTGGGCATGGCCACCATCGGCCTGACGGACACACCGGTCGTACTGGTGCGTGCTTCGGAAGAACCAGGCGCCACAGAGCCGCGCCAGGACATCGTCGTCGGGGTGGACATCCACGAGACGCCGGACGCAGTGCTGGCGTTTGCCTTCGACGAGGCTGCACGGCGCGCTTGCGGGGTGCGCGCCGTACACGGATGGACGGTGCCTTTCGCCTTCAGCTACGCACCGCAGCTCGACCCCGGCGTCCTGAAGGAAGTGGCGGAGGGGATGGCCGGAACGCTTTCCGAGATGCTGCGACCTTGGCGGCAGCGGTATCCCTCGGTCAAGACCGGGGAAAGAGTGCTCGTGGGAGCTCCCGCGGAGCAACTGCTTTCCGAGGCTACCGACGCCGCTCTCGTGGTCGTCGGCCGCCGCATCCGCCGGTCCCCCGTCGGAGGGCACCTCGGTCACGTCGCTCATGCCGTGCTGCACCATGTGGCCGCGCCGGTCGCCGTCGTCGCCCACGACTGATCGTGCCCCTTGCCGGACAGGAGCCGGTCACGAGCCGGGAAGCCGGTACCAGCGCTGTTCACCCGCAGGCACAGTGACGTGGCGATCACCGGGGAGGATCACACTGAGCGGATGTCGCTGCCCCGCGGGCACGCTGATGCCCAGCCTTCCCGGCCGGGTCTCCACCCGGATCCCGCGTCGCCCCCGGAAGCACAGACTGAAGGAGAAGCGTGTGAGCTCGTGCAGCGGCACGGGGTCCAGTGCCAGTCCTGCGGGGCCGGCCTCGAGGCCCGTGATTCCTCGCTGTACGAGATCGATGGTCCCGGCCATCGCCCCGAGGTGAACTCCTTCGCCGGTGGTGCCCCCTTGAATGTCTGCGACGTCGCTGAGCAGGGCTTCTTCGCAGTAGCGCCATGCGTCGACACCCTGGAGCCTGGTCAGCACCCAGCCGTGGACGAGACTGCTGAGGGTCGAGCCGTGGCTGGTGCGTTCCGAGTAGTAGCTGACGGTGCGCCGCCACAGGTCGTCGTCCAGGCGATGGCCCAGGCGCTTGAAGAGCGCTGCCAGCTCGGTCGGGGAGAACAGGTAGCCGAGCATGAGCGTGTCGGCCTGCTTGGACGCCTTGTACCGGTTGACCGTGTCGCCTTCGGCTTCCAGGATGCGGTCGAGTCGGCGGATGTTGATGTACCGGCTCCGGTAGGCGTCCCAGTCGAGTTCGGTCAGCTCGCCGTATCCGTCGAATTGGCTGATTACTCCTGCGTGAAACGGCACGTGCAAGCGGTGGGAGATGTCGTCCCACCGTTCCAGTGCTTCGTCGTCCAGTGCGAGCCGCTCACGCAGTTCTTCCCTCCTCGCGGGCAGAAGCCGGCCGAAGAGGTCGCGCGCCCGGTCGAGTACCCAGGCTGCGGTGACGTTGGTGTAGGCGTTGTCGTCCACGCCCGCCGTCGCGGCACCGGGGTATGAGTCGTGGTATTCGTCAGGACCGACGACCCCCCGGATGCGGTAGCGGCCAAGGGACCGGTCGTAGGAGGCAGCACTCGCCCAGTAGGTGGCGACCGCGAGCAGCAAGTCCGCTCCCGGGCCGTGGAAGAACCTGTTGTCGCCGGTTGCCTCACCATAGCGCCAGACGTTGTAGGCGATCGCGGACCCCACGTGCCGCTGCAAATGGGAGTGGTCCGGCAGCCAGTGGCCGGTACGAGGGTTGAGGTGGCACTCCTGGGTCTCTTCGTGGCCGCTGTCGGCGCTCTGCCAGGGGAACATCGCCCCTTGCCTGCCTGCTGCGGTCGCCATGGCGATCGCCTCCGGAAGGCGGTGGTGACGATAGCCGAGCAGGGCCCGGGCCACCTCGGGGAAGTGCAGGGTGAGGTAGGGCATGACAAACAGTTCGTCCCAGAAGATGTGGCCGCGGTAAGCCTCGCCGTGCAGTCCTCTCGCGGGCACCCCCACGTCGAGGTCTGTGGTGTGAGGTGACAATGTCTGCAGCACGTGGAACAGGTGCAGGCGCAGGACCCGACCGGCGTCGCCGGGAACGTCCAGTTCCGCCTGGCTCCACAGACGGGACCAAGCGGTGCGGTGGGATGCCAGCAGGCTGGCGAAGGCGGGCGCGGTCGCCACCTGGCTGATAGCGGCGCGGAGGGGGTCCTCGTCAGGTCCGTCTCGGGAGGTGTGCAGCGCGACCGTCTTCACCACGGTCACCGGCCTGCCCCGGGAGATCGGCATCGAGTACGTGTCCACCGCGGCGGACTCGGTCAGGCTTCCGCGGCCCTCGGCTGACGGGCGGACGGTGGTGCGCAGGGCCATACCGATTCGAACACCGGAATGCGCGGTCGTACACGAGAGCCACCGGATTCCGTGCGGTTCCGTGCCGACGCGATGTCCCGTCAGGTGACGGCCGTTGAGCTCACGGTATCGCTCGACCCCTGCGTTGACGACATCGCCATCCAGGCCGGCCTCCACTTCGATTTTCCCACTCCAACCGTAAGCGCGGAGCGTGGTCTGCTGAGCTCCGAGGTGCGGCTCAGCCATGTGCACGATGCGGGTGTGGGTGACGCCAAGGCGGCGTCCACGGCTGTCGTGGAAGAGCATCTGCCGGACGAGGGTTCCCGCGCGCAGGTCAATCCTCAACCGATAGTGGCGAAGGCTGGGGTGGTCGGGGGTGAGCCAGTCTCCCGGCGCGCCTTCGTGCGGAAGACACCGGTAGCGAAGAGGCAGCCAGTTGGGCAGGTTCACCATGTCCTCGTTCCACACGTGGCGGTCTGCCACCGTGGACTCCAAACGGTCGTAGCAGCCGGCCACATAGGTCCCCGGATAGTGCACGGGCCCGGGGCAGGTTTCCGAGGCGGCTCCGCGGGTGGCGAAGTAGCCGTTGCCGAGGGTGCACAGGGCCTCCCGCAAACGCTCCTGTTTGGGGTCGTACCCGTCGTACACCCACGTCCATCCGGCGGTCACCGCGATGCGTCTCTCGTCAGCTGTACACCCGTGCCGTACCGGAGCACGTGCTCGGGGAAACGGGGGATGCTCCGTGTCGGCGCGTCCCGAGACGCGATCCCCGCGTCGCTGGTCACTCCCATCACGTCACTCCCCGCCCCCTGCCCACGTGCTGACGATCCGCCGCCCGGTGATTCGGGAAGGCGCGACGGCCAGCCACAGATCCCGTTCCCCTCCGGCCCAGGGGGAAGTGTGTGCCTCCGCCTCCAGTCGGCGGACGACGGCCTCGTCGGTGACGGCCCGCGCCATCCCCACGACCAGGACACTCCAGCCCTGGCTGAAGACGTCGTCGATGTGGTCCACCTCGAAGGCCACTTCGCTGCCCGCGGCGAAGGCGGGAACCTTGCCGAGAGTCGTGCGGAAGGCGATCTCGGCACCGAAGGTCTGGTAGTTCACCGGCACGACGGCGGGCCCCTCGGGTGTGAGCACGCCGATCCTTCCCACACCGTGCGTGGACATCAGATCACGGCACTCGGCCTCGTCGAGTTCGGCCAGTCCGGCGTCACGCAGGGCCATGCCGCGGCCCGGCGGCTGGTCCACCGTACCCCCGGCCAGCTCCTCGACGGTCGTCTCAAGGGCGGCGGCGATCCGGCGCAGGGTCCCCGCCTCGGGTGCGGCGGGCCGCTCCTCCAGATACTGGATGTACGTCGTCGCCGCCCCGGCACGCGCTGCCACGTCTTCCGGGGTCAGTCCGAGATCCTCGCGACGGGCCGCGAGCCGCCGCCCGAAGTCGGTGTGAGGGCGGGGAGTTGTACTCGGCATCGTGCTTCACCTCTGTTCGTGCTGCTCGCTAGGCAGGGCCACGGCGTCGTGCCGTGCTCCGGCGAGTACCACTTTCAGGGCTCCGGTGTCGGCGGCGTGGGAGAACACGTCGTATGCCTCCTCCATCTGATCCAGCTCGAAGCGGTGGGTGACCAGAACCGAGGTGGGCAGCTTGCCCGCCTCCATCATGCGCAGCAGGAGGGGCGTGGAGTACGTGTCGACAAGGCCGGTCGTAATGGTCACGTCCTTGATCCACAAGTCCTCCAGGTGGAGGGCCGCCGGTTTTCCGTGCACGCCGATGTTGGCGACCCGCCCCCCGGGCCGGACCATGCGGGTGCACATCTCGAAGGACTCGGGCACACCCACCGCTTCGACGATCAGATCCGCCCCGATACCCTCGGTGAGGTCCTCGATGAGCTGCTCGGGCCCCTCGCTGACGTTGACGGTCGCGTCGGCGCCGATGCCGCGGGCAGCGGCGAGCCGCGCCTCGGCGAGGTCCACTGCGATGATCTGCCCAGGAGTGTAGAAGCGCGCCGTCGCGATCGTTGCCAGCCCGATCGGGCCTGCCCCGACCACGACGATCGTGTCGCCGGGCTGGACCGCCCCGTTGAGGACCCCCACCTCGTAGGCGGTGGGGAAGATGTCCGCGAGAAGCACAGCGTCCTCGCCGCCGACGGTACTGGGCAGCGGATGCACCGAGAGGTCGGCGAAGGGAACACGGACGTACTCGGCCTGTGTGCCGTCGATCAAGTGCCCGAGGACCCAGCCCCCGCCGCCGCGGCACTGGCCGTACCGGTTCTCACGGCAGAAGCGGCACCGACCGCATGCCGCTATGCAGGACACCAGCACGCGGTCGCCGGGCCGCACGGTGCGGACGTCGCCGCCGACCTCCATGACCTCGCCCACGGCCTCGTGCCCGAGTATCCGGCCCGGCTCGACTTCCGGAACGTCGCCCTTGACGATGTGCAGGTCGGTCCCGCAGATCGTGACCGCATCCACCCTGACGACCGCGTCCGCAGCGTCCTTGATGCCCGGGTCAGGGACCTCCTGCCACACTGTCCGCCCCGGCCCCTCGAAGACGAGTGCCTTCATGATGACGTCGCCCTCCGAATCGTCGCGGATCCGCTCTCTGCAAGCGTGTCCCTGGCAGTGGCCGCACCGCATGGGCCGGACGGCCCTGCGGCGGAGCCTCTTGGCCCATTTGGAGCGGCGTTGTGGATGCGAAAGTGAGGAGCAGGCATACGAGAGGGTTCCCCGCGCCATCGGGGCGGCCGACCACCGGTCATGCGGCAGGTTGTCCGCACGTACGCAGGGCCTGTGCTTCCCAGGAGGGTGCACCATGGTCTCCACCCCGTACACCGTCGGCGACGTGATGACGCGGACCGTCGTGGCCGTGGAGCGCGATGCGCCGTTCAAGGAGATCGTTGCCGCTATGGAGCAGTGGAAGGTGACTGCCATGCCGGTAGTCGAGGGGGAGGGCCGCGTGGTGGGCGTGGTGTCCGAGGCGGATCTGCTGCCCAAGGAGGAGTTCCACGACAGGGGGCCCGGACTCGTCGAGCAGATGCGGAACCTGGACGACACGGCAAAAGCGGGCGCGGTGCGCGCCGGGGACCTCATGACCACTCCCGCGATCACCATCCGTGCGGACGCCACCTTGCCGCAGGCCGCCCGTGCCATGGTCCGGCAACGGATCAAGCGGCTACCCGTGGTCGACGCCGACGGGACCCTCCAGGGAATCCTCAGCCGCGCCGACCTCTTGAAGGTGTTCCTCCGCCCCGATGACGACCTTGCCGCCGAGGTCCGCCGCGAAGTGGTCGACCGCCTCTTCGCTGTCTCCCGGCAAGGCATCCGCGTCGATGTCACCGACGGAGTCGTCACCCTGGCCGGCACGGTCCGTGACGGCACTCTGATACCCGTCGCGGAACGCCTGGCCCACGCGGTGGAAGGCGTCGTCGAGGTGAACTGCCGCCTCACCTGCCCGCAAGAGGCATGACACCGAGGGCCGATGCCGTCCTCGTCCGACCCAGGCGCCTTTCAATGGGGGCTGGAGAAGCCGAAGGCCGCCGGGGGCGGAAACCTCGGGCTCCCAGGCAGGCAAGGAGCGTGCTGGTAACGGCAACCAATCCCGCCGGCTTCCGCCTCACGCCCGGCGGGGCTCGCGTCATAGAGCCAGCTCGGTCCAGATGGTCTTGCCGTGCTCGCCGTACCGCGTACCCCAGTGCTGAGCGAGTTGGGCGACGATGAACAGACCGCGACCGCCTTCGTCGACGGTACGGGCATGACGGAGGTGGGGGCCGGCCGGGCTTGCGTCCGAGACCTCGCAGGTGAGGGTGCGGTCCTTGATAAGCCGTAGCTGCACGGGTGGTGCACCGTGGCGGATAGCGTTGGTGACCAGCTCACTGACGATGATCTCGAGGGTGACGGACTCCCCGGTCAGCTTCCAGTCGGAGAGTTTCCGGACGGCGTGGGCGCGAGCTGCGGCAACGGCCTCCGGGTGGGGAGGCACGGCCCAGGTAGCGACTTGGTCCTCGCTGAGAGTCTGGGTTCGGGCCAGGAGGAGGATGGCGTCCTCGCCCAGCGGCGGAGCCGGCTGCAAGGCGTAGACGGCGTCATCGCGTAGGTCGCTCAGGCAGCGACCAGGACGGGACAGCGCAGAGCGAAGGCGCTCCAGGGAGGTCTCCGTGGTGGCACGAGCGGCCGCGACGAGTCCGTCGGTGTACAACGCGAGGACACTGCCGGGGGCAAGACGAAACTGTGCGGCGGCGAATGGTGCCTCTTCGCCGCCCAGCGAAGGCCCGACGGGAATATCGGGGATCTCGGTGGTGCCGTCGGGGTGAACCAGCACGGGCGCCGGGTATCCGGCACGGGCGATATTGCAGTCTCCGGTGAGCGGGTCGTAGACCGCGTATACGCAGGTGGCCTTCACGGGTTCGTCGCGCAGCGGGTCGGCGGGCGGCAGTGCCGACCGTTCGCGTGCGAGGCGGATCACGGTGTCGTTGAGGCGGGCGAGCAGGTCGTCCGGATACAGGTCCAGTGCGGCCAGCGTGTTGATGGCGGTGCGCAACTGGCCCATGGTGGTGGCGGTGTGGATACCGTGGCCGGCCACGTCGCCCACCACGAGTCCGATTCGGGCACTGGACAGTGGTATGGCGTCGAACCAGCCGCCGCCCGCCTCGGCGGGGAGGTGGAAATGAACGACCTCAGCGGCCATCTGGGAACTGGGCCCGTGTGGCAGGAGATGACGCTGCAGAGTGAGGGCGATGGTGTGCTCGCGCGTGTACCGGCGGGCGTTGTCCAGGCACACTGCGGTGCGTGCTGCAAGCTCGAGAGCCAGAATCAGGTCGTCGGGTGTGAACGGCTCGGGCCGGGCCGAGCGGTAGAAGCAGGCCATGCCCAGCACCGCGCCACGCAGGACGAGCGGGGCCACGATCATGCAGTGAACGCCACCGATGCGCATCAGTTGCGCGCGTCTCGGATCGGCGGCCAGCCATGGGGTGGTCTCGTCCACGCTGAGGAGACGAGGTTCGAGGTCGCCCAGGCTCTGCGTGTACGGAGTCGGGAAGGGGAACCTGCTGGTACCACCCACCGGGTATGCCTGCGGCTGCCCGGTTCCCGTCTTGAATGCGCTACGCCGCATCGGTTCGTTGCCGAAGAGCGGGCCCGGTGGCGGTTCCTCCCCGCGCACCACGCTGTCCAGGACATCCACCACCGCGGTATCCGCAAAGCCGGGTACCGCGACGTCCACGAGTTCACGGCAGGTCGTGATCACGTCCAGCGAACTGCCGATCCCCTGACGCGCGGCGCTGCGCACAGCTGCGTGCTGCCGCGCGCGCTCCCGATCGGTGACATCCACCAAAGAGGCCGCGGCCCCCAGAACGCGGCCAGTGGCGTCGTCCTGGAGGCGGAAGACGGAGACCGAGTAGATGTTCTGGGGACCGGAAACAGCCGGTGGACGGCCGTGTACGAGGCGGTCGAGGACCGGCACACCGTTCGCGAGCACGGCGCCGACCATCGCTCTCACGCCATCGGGGTCGGCCATGTCGAAGGCCTCGGTCACCGGCCGACCGAGCAGCTGCTCGACGGAGGCACCGCGCATGCCCTTCGAGGCGGTGTTGACGCGCAGCACGCGCAGATCCGCGTCCACGACGACGAGGCCGACCGGTGACTGGGTGAACAGGGCATCCAGGAGTGCCGTGCCCAGGCCGGCCTCTGTGCTGTGCCGGCTCGTCATCCAGATGCCCCAGGCGCTCGATCCGTCCGCGCGCACAATGGGTTCGACGCGCAGGTCCAGACCTGTTGTCCCGTCGGTCCACCGGGCGCCGCCCGGCGCGAACCTCACCCGCTCGCCAGTGTGAGCCGGTGCTTCCACCAGGATCGTGGCAGGCCTCCCCACTACGTCGGCAGCGGTGTGCCCCAGAACGCGTTCGGCGTCCTTGCTCCACTCCGAGACGACACCGTCCGCGTCCACGACCAACAGGGGTTTCCGCTGCTCCATGAGTCTGATCACCTCCGACTGCGTGGTCATGCTCGGTACCCCCAAGGGGCCTCCTCACTGCCGCTCAGAGCCCCTCCCACCGGCCGTGGGGGGGCAGCACTTCCAGCCTGCCCCCGCCCGTCGTCGCGCGCATCGCATTGCCGGGAGGGCGGCCGTACGGCTTGTACAGCCGCAACGACTCCTGCCGCGTTCTGGCTTCGTGCGCTTGTGCGACGGTGCGGACGCACCGTGGCCCGCCGACCCCTCTCAGTCGGTTGCCGGCAGCGCTGCTCGGCCGGCTTCCAGTCGCGCGACGGGCACGCGGAACGGTGAGCAGGAGACGTAGTCCAGTCCGACCTCGTGAAAGAAGCGCACGGAGGCGGGGTCTCCGCCGTGCTCCCCGCAGACGCCGATCACGAGGTCGGGGTGCGCCCTTCGGCCCTCACTGACGGCGATGCGGACCAGGCGCCCCACGCCCTCGCGGTCGAGCGTCTCAAAGGGTGACGCTGTGAACACCCCCTTGTCGAGGTAGGCGGAGAAGAACGCCGCCTCAACGTCGTCCCGCGAGAAGCCCCAGGTGGTCTGCGTCAGGTCGTTCGTACCGAACGAGAAGAACCGAGCTTCTTCGGCGATCCTGCCCGCCGTCAGAGCCGCCCTCGGTAGCTCAATCATCGTTCCCACCGGGCAATCGACATCGATGCCTGTCTCGGTGGAGACCGCAGTCAAGACGCGGCCGACCTCCTCCTTCACCAGACGCAGTTCCTCCACCGCGTCGACGAGCGGAACCATGATCTCGGCCCGTGGGGTGCCGCCGGCCAGCGTGCGTGCCACCACCGCCTCGGCAATGGCCCGCACCTGCATGGCGACGAGTCCGGGCACCACCAGTGCGAGCCGGACACCGCGCAGACCGAGCATGGGGTTCTCCTCGTGCATGCGGGTTACCGCGGCCAGCAGAGAGGCACCCCGGGGGTCAGGCGGCGTGCCGAGGGCTTCGCTCCGGGCCACCCGCACCGCCAATTCGGTTCGGTCGGGCAGGAACTCGTGCAGTGGCGGATCAAGCAGCCGGATCGTCACCGGGAGTCCGTCCATCTCCTCGAGGATCCCGATGAAATCCGAACGTTGCAGTGGCAGCAATGCATCGAGCGCGGCAGCCCTGGCCGTCTCACTCTCGGCGAGGATCATGTCTTCGACCAGGGGACGCCGGTCACCGAGGAACATGTGCTCGGTGCGGCACAGTCCGATTCCCTGCGCGCCGAAGCGCCGGGCCCGTGCCGCATCGCAGGGCGTGTCCGCGTTTGCCCGCACCTCCAGCCGCCGTGCAGCGTCGGCCTCCGTCATGAGCCGGTGAACGGAGCGGGCCGGTTCCTGAGAAGCGCCGTCCGGCAACAGTCCGCCCCGGTCGAAGTAGCGCATGACGTCGGAATCGACCATGGGCACCGCCCCCATGAGGACGAGCCCCCGGGAGCCGTCCACAGAGACGACGGTGCCCTCGGAGACGGTCAGATCCCCGGCGGTGAAGCACCGTGCCTCCACGTCCACCGCGATGCCTTCCGCCCCGCACACGCACACCCTGCCCATCCCCCGGGCCACGACCGCTGCGTGGCTGGTCTTTCCGCCGCGGCTGGTGAGCACGGCCTGGGCAGCGACCATTCCGGGCAGGTCGTCGGCCGTGGTCTCGTGCCGCACGAGGACGACCTTCTCTCCCGCGCCGGCCCTGCGGACCGCTGCCGCCGAGTCGAAGACGACAGCTCCCACAGCCGCACCCGGTGAGGCGGGGATTCCCCTGGCGATCACGTTGCCGGTGCCGGTGGTGTCGAAGCGGGGGAACATGAGCTGGGCGAGTCCTGCGCCGTCGACCCGGCCCAACGCCTCCCGGGGTGTGATCACCCCTTCATCGGCCAGTTGCGAGGCGATGCTGAAAGCTGCCTGAGCGGTGCGTTTGCCCACGCGTGTCTGGAGCATCCAAAGCGTGCCCCGCTCAATGGTGAACTCGATGTCACACAGGTCGCGGTAGTGGCCCTCCAGTTTGCGCATGTGCTCGCGGAGCTGCGCGAACGATGCGGGATCCAAGGAGGCCAGCTCCTGGAGGGGTACGGTGTTGCGCACCCCTGAGACGACGTCCTCGCCCTGGGCGCTGGGCAAGTAGTCGCCATAGACACCGGGGCAGCCGGTTGCCGGATCACGGGTGAAGGCGACGCCGCTGCCGGAGTCCGGCCCGAAGTTGCCGAAGACCATGGCCTGAACGGTGACCGCAGTACCGAGGTCGTCCGGGATGTGTTCGCGGCGGCGGTAGAGCCGGGCCCGTTCACCGTTCCACGAAGCGAATACGGCGAGTACGGCTTCCCACAACTGCTCGGATGGCTCCTGCGGGAACGCACGGCCCGTCCTCTCAAGGACGAGGTCCTTGAAGGACTCCGTGATGCGGATCAGATCACATGCGTCCAGGCAGCTGTCGTCCGCCGCGTGATGTTGTTCCTCGATGCTGTTCAGCAATGCCTCGAACAAAGAGCTGTCCACGCCCATCACGGTGCTGCCGTACATCTGTACGAGCCTCCGGTATGAGTCCCAGGCGAACCGTTCACGCTCCGGCGTCTTGCCGAGTCCGAGCACCGAGTAGTCGTTGAGGCCGATGTCGAGGACGGTCTCCATCATGCCCGGCATCGAAATGCTCGCCCCGGACCTGACCGAGACGAGCAGCGGGTTGTCCGCCTGCCCCAGCCGCTTCCCGGCCGTGGCTTCGAGGGTCGCGAGGTGGTCATGCACCTGCTGCCGCACATCGGCTGGAGGTTCACCGGTGGCCAGGAAGACCCGGCACGCTTCCGTGGTCACAGTGAACCCGGGAGGCACCGGCATACCCATCCGAGCCATCTGTGCGAGGTTCGCGCCCTTGTTCCCGAGCAGGTGGGCCAGTTCCCCACCGCTCTCGGCGAAGTCGTACACGTAGGTGTTCATCTGTCCCGCCTGTCCCTGCGGCCCCGGTCGTCATCCGACCCGTACGCGGCCGACCGCCGCCCCGCACTTCTCACGCTGGCTCTACAGCGGGGCTGGAAGAGAGGGACCATACGTCCTCGCGGAGGGACGTTCGGTCCCACCGCAAGTGGCTGAATGCGGTCTCTGCCGGATCATCAGCGGATCCCGGCCAGGAAGGGCGTCTTCGCGGTTCCTCCGTCGCGCCGTAGCTGGGGGGCCTGCGGCCCCGTCGGTCGTGGGGTGGACGAGCCCGGGCGCCTGCCGGGACCTTGCGCCACTCCAGAGGGGGCCGAACGGACCTTGGTCACAGCTCTGGGCCGAGAGACATTGTGGGAAAGAGTCCCTCCGCGCGAGGAGGCAGCCATGAACGAGCGCGCTGGCCCTTCGCCCTGCGCCGACGCCCACGGCGCGGTGAGGGAGGAAAGCCGCGCCGGCGAGAACCGGGAGCAGCACCCGATGCTTCGGCACCTCGGCGCGGTGGCAACGGCTTTTGCCCGCCAGGCGGCGACGTGGCATTCCCATGCTCAGTCACCCCCGCCGCACCGGCCGCAGCAGGGTCGACCCGGGCCGGATGCTGTGGCCCCCATACTGCTGGTCCGTGATGTCATGGATGTCTCCGCTGCATCGGTGAACATCAAAGATTCCTTTCTCGCTATTGCGCGGGCGCTGACCGACGCAGGTGTGGGATCACTGCCCGTAACCGACGCCGACGGCCGGGTGGTGGGGGTGGTGTCGGAGTCCGACTTGCTGGCCAAGGCCGCCATCGAGGCAACGGCCCACGAGCCCGGTGCACGCGGCCCTCTTGTGCGCCGGGGGCTCCACGAAATGACGCGCGCCCGGACCGCGGAGGACCTGATGACCGCGCCGGCGATCACCGTGCACCCTGAAGCGACCGTTGCCGAGGCAGCGTGGCTCGCCTCGCTGTCCCGACTCAAGCGACTGCCCGTGGCAGACCAGGACGGGCAATTGGTCGGTGTAGTCAGAAGGAACATCCTGCTGAGTGCCCTGGTGAGGGACGACGCAGGCATCCAGAAGGACATCCAGTCCAGGATCATCGCAGAGGAATTCCCCACCGCCCGGGAGACGGTGACGGTCGCCGTCCGCGATGGGACCGTGGAAGTGAGCGGACCGATGGACCGCGTCGACGCCCAGCGGCTCATCGACCGGATCGGCGGTCTGGCCGACGTGACCGAGGTGGTCGACCACCTCACCACGCCGTGAGAACCCGGAGCCGCGGTGTACTCGATCCCATGGCTGCAGGGCCCGTCCTGGTAGCAGGACTCGTCGAAGAACTGCTCGTTGCTCGCTGAGGTGCTCAGGACTCGCGGCCGGAGGCTTCATCGCCAAGGCTCGAGGACGGACGGGCCGGGGTCGACGCAAGGAGGCCGTCATGCCGCAAGGCCTTTCGGGACTGCGGCCGACCGGAACCGCACGGGGCACCTTCTGGCGCCAT
Organism: Streptomyces sp. NPDC019396; assembly: GCF_040632375.1. Classification (NCBI taxonomy): domain Bacteria; kingdom Bacillati; phylum Actinomycetota; class Actinomycetes; order Kitasatosporales; family Streptomycetaceae; genus Streptomyces; species Streptomyces sp. NPDC019396. Next base: position 20,773 of record NZ_JBEYBS010000010.1, read on the forward strand.
CTGCTCCGCGCGGCCGGGCGGGAGGCTGCTCAGCCGCTGAGCCGCCCTGTCGACCGAGCTCGAAGTCGGCTGATGGTGGAATTCGCCCTTACCGTAGTTGTGGCGCTATGCCTTGCGGTGGCGGCTGCCTGGGCAACCTGGCACAGCGGGCAACAGCACGCCATCTTCGAGAAGGAGCAGCGCCACCAGGTCAGTGCGATCGTCGCGCCAGGAGTGGAGGCAGAGCCGAGCCGCACACGATCGGGTGTCGCGGATAAGGCCTTCATGCAGGCGACATGGCGCTTCCGAGGAGTCGTTCACCGGGGTGCTCTCGAAGTACCGGCCGGCACCGACTCCGGCAGTGTGGTGCGGATCTGGGTGAACAAGGACGGTAAACGCGCGCCGAAGCCGCGCGGAACCATCGAGGTGGCCGCGGCATCCACCGCTGCGGGCCTGTCCGCACTGGTTGGGATATCCGCCGTTTCCCTGGGAGTGTTCTCTCTACGGTCGCGGCGACTCGAGCGACGAACCTGGATGCGTGGGGTGCGGAATGGGCGAGCGTGGAACCGTATTGGTCGGGACGCCGAAGAAGGTGACGCGGCCGCGAGTCACCACCATGTCCGGCGTCGCCATGGAGACGAACACCCCGGACACCAGGCGCCTGGCTGACTGACGCCGGACACCTGAGCGGTAGATGCGCCCAGCAGCGGATCACTGCGACGGCCGACTCAGGGGCTGGGATTCGGGGCCTCGTTGACGCGAGCGGTGAGAAGGTCGTTCACCGCCACGACGCCGTCTATCTGCTCGGCCAGCCGACGCAGGACCGGGACCTCGCTGAGCGTCTCCAGACATCCTTCCAGTGTGACCGTTCCATCGACTACGTGGACCTCGACCGCGTCAGGCGCCAGTCCCAGCGTGTCCACCAGCACCTCCTCGATGACTCGGAGCCGGATCTCCTGGTCCGGCCGCAGGAACACCTTGAGGAGATCACGTCGGGTGACGATCCCGACCAGACGGCCCCATTCGTCGACCACCGGCAGTCGTTCCACGCTGTGCCGCAGCATCGTGCGCGCCGCCTCCGTGACCGTGTCGTCGGCGCGCACCGTGATGGCCGGCGCGGACATCAGCTGTTCCGCGGTGGGCGCGTCCGCACGGTCGGCGCGGTCCGACGGGGCCCTCTCCCAACCGGAGCCTCCTGCCGATGCCTGGCGCATCAGAAGATCGCTCTCTGAGATGACCCCGACCACCCGATCGCCTTCGTCCAGAACCGGCACTCCACTGATGTCGTGCTCGGCAAGCTGCTTGGCGACCTCCTTGAACGGCGTCGAGGGAACGACCGATACAACCTCAGCCACCATCAGACTCTCGACCCTGCTGTGCCTCATCTCCGCACCTCCCGTCGGGACAATCTTCGGATCATCCGCCCAGATGGGGGATCGTCCGGCCGCTCCTGCGAGGGAGACGACATCATCAGCGACGAGATCCACCGGGAAGTGCCGGACCCGACCTTGGGGCCCCGCCCGGCACTGTGCAGGCGACGGTGCGGGACGCCGTCCGACGCTGACCTGAGCAGGCCGCGGAGCGTGCCGACAATCCGGTCATCGAACGCCAGTGCCGTCAACGGCGTGGTCGCCGACGAAACGATCAGCCGGGTCCGGCACTCCCGCCCGACACCAGACGAAAAGGACCCATCCGCTTCTCGCGGATCCTGATCGCACGGTGCACGGCCGCCAGCCGCTTCTCCGCGCCTCTTCAGGGGTCCTTTCCGCCATTTCCAGGAGAGCACTCGACGCGCGCAGTCTCCAGGGCCCAACAGTCCCCTGCTCGGCCCCGATCGGCCCTCGGCCTCCGACGGTCAGCGACTACGCGGTTGGTCATCACGTCGCCGACGCGGGACGGCGTTGCGGTGCACGAGTGGTCCGCTCTCTTGCCGTATGCAGGGCCGGCCCGAAGGCCCCGGCTCGTAGATGGGCGAGAGGGACCGGCGCCGTCATTCCTCCTGCGGTACCACGGCAACAGGACATTCGCTGTGATGAAGCACCGTATGGGTCACCCGCCCGAGCTGGAGACCGAAGTGCCCCTGTCTGCGGTGCGCCCCCACGACCACCAGGTCCGCCGCGGCGCTGTGCTGCACCAGCACCTTGTGGGCCGGGCCTTCGACGGTCGAGCGGCGCAGCAGGACCTCGGGATGCTCCTGGGCCTCCTCGGAGACGGCCACGTCGATCTGCGCGGCCGCCCTCTCCCTGTTGTACAGCCCCGGGTCGGCGGCCTGCAGTATGTGGTCGGCGGGCTGGTGTGCCGGTCGGCGCCAGGCTCGGACCGCCTCGAGTTCGCAGGCGCGCACCGCGGCTTCCCGGAACGCGAAACCGGCGGCGCTGGAGCCCTGCCCGGTATCGGCGATTCCCAGCAGGACGCGCCCGTGCGTGCCCTTGCGGCCGGCCGTGTCACCGCGGACCACGACCACCGGGCAGTGTGCTCGCGCTGCCACCCCCAGCGACACCGAGCCCAGCAGTAGGCCTGTGAGCCCGCCGCGGCCGCGCGTGCCCGTGACCAGCATCGAAGCGCGGCGGCTCTCCGTCACCAGTGCGGTCACGGTGTCCTCCGGAAGAACCTCTGCCACGACCTTGACGCCCGCGTTCCGCCGGTGGGCACACTCAGTGGCCACATCGACGACGGCGTCGATGAGCTGCTGCTCCGAAGGGCGTTCGAGATCTTCGACGAAGGCGGCGGGGCCCTCGTAGCGTTCCCATCGGGAGGCGTACACCAGGCGCAAGGCGAGCGAGTGACGGGCGGCCTCGTCGACAGCCCAGACCAGTGCGTCGAGGCTGGAGTCGGAGCCGTCGACGCCCACGACCAAGGGTGACTCCACTGTACCCACCGCCTTTCTCCGGCCGTCAATGCACAGGAGTACCCCCTCAGAATGCCTGCGGGCCGTGATCGTCGCGAGGGACAACCGGATGTGCCCGAGGGCCATTCGGCCCAGGCAGCTCGTACGGACCGCGCGGGCGCGGCCGTGGCCGGCCTCGTTGCTCCCGGGCAGGACGCTCCTCGCGCGGGCTTGAGCCGACGACGGAGACAGCATCGCGCTGGGTGAGGTCGACGCCGGCGCAGAAGAAGGCGGCTGCCGATGCCATCGAGCAGCACCTTGAGCCCGACACGAAAAGGCCGGTGACACGGCCGAGTCGAGTACGAGCGCCGCGGCCAGGGAGCTCAGTGGCAAGGACGGGGGAGGGTGGGACACCCTCCGGCCTTCGCTGCTCGCCGATGCAAGGACCACCGCCCGCCGGCCGGCATCCACTGCGCTGCGGCCGGCTTGGATCAGGGCTGTGTCGGGGAATCTTCTGGGTGCGTTGATGGCACGGCCGGCGTGACAATGGGGTGCCGGTTTCACGGCATCGGCCGGTGGTGACGCGCCGCGTTCACTACCCGAAGGCAAGAGGGGTATGCGGTGAAGGTCTCCGACTTCATGATGTCGCCGGTAGCGACGGTGGGCCCGGACACGTCAGCGGCACAAGCTGCCCGCCTCATGCTCCAGGAAGGGGTCGGCTGCCTGGTGGTGGCCGAGGAGGGCACACTGCGCGGCATCATCACCGACCGCGACCTCACAGTTCGTTGCCTGGGCCGTGACGTCCCACCGGAGACTCCCGTTTCGCGGATGATGACGTCGTCCGTGGTCACACTGGAGACCACCGATGACATCCATGCCGCCTACCAAGCCTTTCGCAAATCAGGTGTGCGCAGGCTGCCCGTCCTCGACGAGCGCGGGCCTGTTGTCGGCCTCGTGACCATCGACGACCTGTTCCTGGACGTCTTCCAGCGCTTGGCCGACGTGCTCGGCCCGGTCGCCTGGACGGTGCTGCGCGATCCGCCGGATGCCCTCTCCCCCGCTTTCTCGCCACGTCCCGTACGGCTGAACGGACGTGAGAACTGACTCGGCGGCCTGCCGCCGCATCGCGGCGAGCACGCCTCGACGGCGTCTGCCCGGAGGTGCCGGTCCTCCCGGTCTGGTGGACGACCGTGATCAAACGTGCTCGGCGGGGACCTGACGGCCCCGAGCGTGTGGCACGGGCACACCGGGGCCAGGGCCGGTGACTCGGCGCGACAGGCAGACCACTGGTCAAATGCAGAAGACGATCTTGGTGTAGCAGGCGAGGCGCCTGTGAGGTTCTTGAGTCCCCGTTTCTGAGCCGTCCATGACATGGCGCGCCGTGGTGTTTCGAGCGTGGCAGGCGGTGACCAGGCCCAGGAACTCCACCGACCGGTCTACTCACGGTCAGTCCGCAGCCCTTCGGATGCGCGCCGGTCACCTCGGTGGCGCTGGCTCGCGGGGACGCAGATGTGGGCCGGAAGAGCTGATCTGGGGTCATTGGTGAATGGCGGTCAGGTAGATGCGGATGGCAACCTCCTGGGCGGTCCGGGCGAAGGCGCGGATGCGCGGGGTGTTGTTGGACCTGAGCCAGACGGGGGCCCAGTCTATCGGCGGGGCGTCGGAGAACGGGATGAACGCGATGTCAGGGCGGGTGTAGAACCGAGTGACCTGCGCTCCGACGATGTATCCGCCGCTTCCCGCGCCGATGAGCTGCAGGGCCTCCTGGAAGGTTTCGAACGACGGGCCGCCGGGGACGGCCCGGCCACGGGGCGTGCGCTCGGGCCAGCGATCTGACGGCCAGTCACCGGGCAGCGCGCCGGCCAGCCGCAGGAGCGGGATGCCGGGGAGGTCTTCCATGGTCACGCTCTTGCGGTCGGCCAGGGGGTGGCCGGCCGGGACGGCAAGCATCCGAGGTTCGGAGATCAGCACCGGTCCGATGACCAGGTCGGGCCCAGGTAGCGGCAAGCTCAGGACAAGGACGTCCACGTCACCCTCGCGCAGCAGAGCGACGGCGTCGATGATCTGTGCCTCCCGAACGTGGACCGAACAGTCAGGCTCGCGTTCGGGGAACAGTTCACGGGCTTGGTGGGCGACCTGTCCGGCAGCGGCGCCCACGAATCCGACGCGCAGTGCGCTGCGGGTCTGCCGGACGCTGTCGATCGCGTGGTCGAGGCCGGCCTGGATCTGCTCGTAGCCTGGCCGGAGGTCCTCGTGCAGCCGGTGGCCGAGCGCGGTCAGGCGAACGCTTCGGTTGGTGCGCTCGAACAGCGGCGCGCCGATGTACCGCTCGAGCTTCTTGATGGTTTGGCTGATCCGGCCGGTCGTGACGTGCAGGCGCTCGGCGGTACGCCCGAAGTGCAGTTCCTCGGCCAGCGTGAGGAACGCTTCGAGCTCCAGGCGTTCGAGCACAAGGCCCCCTTCAGTTCTGGCTCCGGTGTTGAACCCCGCTAAACGTGGGTTCCAGTATCGGGCGTTGTTCGAACCGATCTTGCGGAGCAGTCTGATCCGGACGGCGCACACGGCACGAGTCTGCAGCCGAGACGCCGCATTCCCCTGCTCTGTCCTGAACCAAGGAGAATTCCATGGGCAAGATCGTCGCCCTGACCTACCTGTCGCTCGACGGCGTCATGGAGAACCCGGCCTGGACCGGCCCGTACTTCAACGGCGACCACGCCAAGTACGCCCACGGCCAGTTGTTCGCCGCCGACGCCCTACTGCTGGGCCGGGTCACCTACGAGGGCATGTCCGCCGCCTGGCCGCAGATGGAGGCATCCGAGGGCGAGTTCGCAGTTCGGATGAACACCCTCCCCAAGCACGTCGTCTCCACCACCCTCCGGCAGGCGGAGTGGAACGCCACCGTGGTCCGCGGTGACCTGGCCACCGAGATCGCAAAGATCAAGGGCCAGTACGCGGGCGACATCCTGATGTACGCCAGCGGTGACCTGACGAACTCTCTGATCGAACTCGGGCTCGTCGACGAGCTCAAGCTCTGGATCCATCCCGTCATCGTCGGCAAGGGCAAGCGCCTCTTCCTTGATGGCACCCCCGGCACATCATGGACGCTTGCCGGCACCACGACCTTCGGCTCCGGCACCGTGGTCCTGGACCTGCGGCCCGCCGAGCAGAGGTAGCGGCACGGCTCCGCCGGGATGAGGACGGGAGAACCGACCCCACCCCGGCGCCCGCACGCGGCCGTCGCGAGACTGCCGTTCCGCCGGGTTCGGTCGGCCACGCCGCCAGCCTCGCAGAGCAGGCGGTGAGCGCCCGCCATCCCGACTCCCGGCTCTCCGCCACAATGCTGCGCGGGGCGCTGGACGGCCTGGCCGCCATCCTGGACGAACGCTTCCTTCACACAGGAGGGGACACGGCCGGCGTCTTCGCGTCGTCCGATCACGGCGACCACATCGGGTCTCCGCCCACCCCGCGGCGGGGGACGGACGCGTAAGAAGTGGCCACCGATGGCCACCGAGCGTGAAGTGTCAGATTTCCCGGGACTGGTTTTCAGGGGCGGAAGGTGCGGCGGTAGGTGTCGGGTGGGACGCCGACACTGCGGTGGAAGTGGCGGCGCAGGGTGGTGGCGCTGCCCATGCCGGCGGCCGTGGCGATGGTGTCGACGGTGGCGTTGGTGGTTTCCAGGAGTTCCTGGGCGTGGCGGATGCGCTGGGTGTGGAGCCATTGCAGTGGTGTGGTGCCGGTGAGGTGTTTGAAGTGGCGGGCGAGGTGGCGTGAGCTCATGCGGGCCTGGCGGGCCAGGTCCTCCACGGTGAGCGGTTGGTTCAGTCGTTCCAGCGCCCAGGGGAAGAGCTCCGCCAGGGGGTGGTTGCCTGGGGCGGGGAGGGGGGTGGAGATGAACTGGGCCTGGCCCCCGTCGCGGTGGGGAGGGATGACCAGACGGCGGGCGATCTTGTTGGCGTTGGCTGAGCCGTGGTCGAGGCGGACCAGGTGCAGGCACAGGTCCATGGCGGCGGCCTTGCCCGCGGAGGTGAGGATGTCGCCGTTGTCGACGTAGAGAACGTTCGGATCGACGGTGGCCGCTGGGTGTCGCCGGGCCAGTTCCCGTGTGTGAGCCCAGTGTGTGGTGGCGCGTTTTCCGTCGAGCAGTCCGGCCGCGCCCAGGACGAAGGCGCCCGTGCACAGGGAGGCGACGCGTGCGCCGGCCGCGTGGGCTGCGCGCACCGCCTCGACCAGTTCGGCGGGTGGTTCGCGGTCCGTGTCGGCCCAGCCGGGCACGATCACCGTGTCCGCGTGCGCGAGGTGGTCGAGTCCGTGGTCGGGTTCGAGGCAGAAGCGGTCGACACGCACCGGGCCGCTCCCGCAGAGGGAGAAGTCGTACCAGGGGTCCACTATGTGGGTCAGGTCGGCTCCGAAGACCTCGACGGCCACGGACAGTTCGTAGTGCAGCATGCCGTCGGTGACGGCCAGCGCAACGGTGGGCATGTCCGAAACTGTACGCGCCATGTCGTTTCCGACGCTCGTGCGGGGTGCTGCCACGAGGACAGGATGGGAGTGTCAGGCCGCGGCGGATCGACAGCGCAGCGGTGTTCGAGTGCACGGGAGGGTCTCATGGGGTCGGGTCAGCTGGTGGCGGTGTTCGGCGCGTACGGTCACACCGGGAAGTTCGTGGTCGCGGAGCTGGCCGCGCGTGGGTTCGTCCCGGTGCCGTCCGGGCGCAACGCGCAGGCTGTGCGGGAGCTGGCCGACGAGCTCGGGCTTGAGGCCCGGGTGGCATCGGTCGACGATGCGCCTTCGCTGGACCGGGCCCTGGCGGGAACAGTGGCGGTCATCAACTGCGCCGGCCCCTTCGCGACGACCACCGGCCCCGTGATCGAAGCCGCGCTCCGTGCGAAGATCCCATACCTGGACGTGGCCGCCGAACTCGAGGCGAATCTCGACACCTTCGCCCACTATCGCGAGCGGGCCCAGGAAGCGGGAGCGGTGATCGTCCCGGCCATGGCCTTCTTCGGCGGCCTCGGCGACCTGCTGGCCACCGCGGCGATGGGCAACTGGACCGCAGCCGACGAGGCCCACATCGCCTACGCGCTCAGCAGCTGGCACCCCACCACCGGCACCCGCCTGTCCGGTGCCGTCTCCCGCGAGCGGCGCGGCGAGGTCCGCCTGCGCTACCGCGGCGGACAGTGGGAGCAGCGCACCGACGCCGCGCCCGCCCTGGAGTGGACCTTCCCGGAACCGATGGGGCCCCGGGTAGTGATCGGGGAGTTCACGATGGCGGACGTCGTCACCGTCCCCCAGCACCTGTCCATCCCGGACGTGACCACCTATATGACCGCCGAAGCGGTCCGCGACGTCGCCGCACCCCACACACCGGCCCCGACCGCCACCGACCGGAAGGGGCGCTCCGACCAGACCTTCCTGGTCGACGTCGTCGTGCGCTCGGGCGGAGCCGAGCGCCGGGCCACGGCCGGCGGCCAGGACATCTACGCCGTCACGGCGCCCCTGGCTGTCGAGGCCCTCGATCGCGTCCTGACCGGCCGCACCAAGACTGTTGGCGTCGCCTCCGCCGGCGAGATCTTCGACGCACCGGACTTCCTGCACGCACTCGCCCCGCACATCGCACTCGACCTCCACCCGCAGAACACCTGAACGCGACGCTCCGCGACGCAAGACCGTTCCGGGGCCCCGGAAGCGGACCGCCGCGGTCCGTCTGCATGCCCGAGTGGGAGTGGACCCAGTAGGTGCCCGGGTGGGCCACGGCGAAGCGGTAGCTGAAGTCCGCAACCGGGCCTGATCGGGGGCTGGGTCAGGCCCGGTACGCCGTCCATGTCGCAGCGCAGACGGATGCCGTGGGAGTGCAGCGACGTAGCCTCGGGCAGGTGGTTGGCGAGCGTGAGGTCCAGGACGTCACCCGCCGTGACCGCCGCAGGCATGCCGGGCGGTGGGCGGGGGACGCAATGAGGACAGGGCCCGACAGCTCGGTGGCGTGCGCGTGGATGTCACCGATCCGACCTGCTTCCGTGCAGAGACCGGACGACCTGGGCGCCGTGGGTGTGGTGGTGCTGTGCGTCGAGCCACCCGACACCGGCGTGGCGCGCGCCGGTCTGGATTGCGCCATCCGCCTGGTCGACGTCGGTGCCACCCAGCGGTTGCTGGAGGGCGTGGCGGCGCTGCAGGACATCGCCGCCCGCACCGGAGCGACAGGGGTGCTCAGCGCCGCGGTCGCCTCGGGACTGACCAACCACCTCGCCCGTCGGGCACACGAAGCGGTCATCGGCACCTGCCGGTGCGCCTCACACGGACGGTGTCGTCTGAGCCCGCGTCGTCCGCGTTCCGCTTAGCGGAGTTGATCCATCGCGCGCTGTCTCTGACCTCCTCAGTCCGGCTCCATGTAGGAGCGCCGGAAAACCGGCGCCTGGCTCGTACTCCATGGGCGTATGGCCGAGAGCGCCTGGACGATCGCGGACTCCACGGACCCACTGGTGTCAATCGTGACGGCCTCTGCCCACGCCGGCTCACTGCCCGCCATGGCGGTGGCCACGTCGAGGTCGGCGTCGGACGCTCCGGGGGCGCGGGTCTCCAGACGAGCCGCTGCCACATCGCCGGGAACCTGGCAGTGCAGCGCCACCAGATCGGCGCTGACCCGATCGGCCATATGCAGAGCCGCTTCGCGCTGTCGGGCGTCCGACCAGGTGGCGTCCAGGACGACGGACTCGCCGGCGGACAGCAGGGCGGACGCTCGGTCGAGCAGGGTCGCGTAGGTCCTTGCGGTCCACTCCGGTGCGTACAGGCCTTCGCCGTATCCGGCTGCGGCGGACTCGTCGGCCGGGATGCCCGCCAGTTCCTTGCGGACGCGGTCGCTGCTGAGGAGCGTGACGCCCAGGCGATCGGCCAGTGCCCCGGAAAGCGTGGATTTCCCACTGCCCGGAAGCCCGCCGACGAGCGTCAGTCCGACTGCGGAGGTACGCAGGTGGCGCAGCGCCGTCGTGATCAGTCGCCGGGAATCCGCCTCGGCGCCGGGGGCGCCCTGGCGTGCCTGGATCAGAGCCACCTTGGCACGGACGAACGCGCGGTAGGCGACGTAGTGGTGCCACAGCGACGGGGGCGCGGGGTCGCCGGAGTACTCGCTGTACCGGGCCAGGAAGAACGCCGCAGCCTCTGGAGCGCCGAGCTGCTCCAGGTCCATGGCGAGGAAGGCCGCGTCGTCGAGGCCGTCGACGTAGCGAAGGTGGTCGTCGAACTCCAGGCAGTCCAGGATCCGGGGTCCGTCGTCGAGGCAGAAGATGTCCTCGGCCATCAGGTCGCCGTGGCCGTCGACGACTCGCCCTTGCTCTATCCGGGTGTCGAACAGATGCTTTCGACCGGCGAGATAGCGGCGCACCAGCTGCTCGACCTCCGCTGCACCGTTCGGTGCGAAACCTTCGTCGTCCGCCAGCGCCCGGACCTGCGCGAAGCTTGCCTGCCAGCGCGACGACAGCGCGTCGCGCGTGCCTTGTTCGTCCACTTCTCCGCTGCGTGGCGCGTCCGCGTGACGTGCGGCGAGCTGTCGGGCGACGGCCCGGAGGGCGTCGTCGACAGTTTCCCCTTCGCGTACCAGCCGGGAGAGGCGGCGGTCCGGTGGCATGCGACGCATCACGACGAGCGGCTCGGGCGCATCCGTATGCGGGCTTCGGATCTCTCCCAACCCCAGGTAGACGTCGGGCGAGAAGCGACGGTTGAGGGCGACTTCGCGTTCGCAGGCGGCTCGGCGTGCCGCCACGGTGGTGTAGTCCAGGAACGTCAGATCGACCGGCTTCTTGACCTTGTAGGCGCGGTCGCCGACGAAGAACACGACGGCCGTGTGAGTCTCGCGCACCTCTGCGCGCGGGACTGGCGCAAGGCTGAGGCCGGCACCGGGCCGCAGGGCGGACGGGTCGGTCGGGTGCACCGGCACCACCCGCTCCCCTCGTCCTTCCGGCTCAGTCATGAGGAACGACGGCGAGGGGGCAGCGCGCGTGGTGGACGGCGGCTTGGGCCACGGGGCCCAGGCGGGAAGTCAGGGCGGGACGGTGCTTGCGTCGGCCAACGACCAGCAGCTCGGCGCTTTCGGCAGCCCGTACGACTGCCCTGGCGGGGCTTTCGAGGCCGATACTGTCCGCCACCTCCACAACGGGAAACCTCTCGCGCCACGTACGGAGGGCCTGACTCAGCTGCTTCTGCAGATCCCGCGTGATTTCTTCGCTGACTTCGTGGTCCACCCCCCAGGGAACATGGGCGTGGACAGGCAGGCTCTGTGCATGCACGGCCCGCAGAGTGGAAGCGCGCGCCGCGGCCGATTCGAAGGCGAACTCGAGCAGATCGTCGCAGGGGCCGTGCAACTTCAGCGCCACCACTACGCCGCCCGTCGTACCTGGTGCGGGCGGGGGGCCAGCCTTGTGTGTCTCGGCACGGACCAGGACCACCGGTCGACCGGCCCGTGCCACAACCGGCGTGCTGATGTCGCCCAGGAAGTAGCTCTCGACGAGTTCCAGCCCCCGCGAACCGAGGACAGTCAGCTCGGACTCCGATGCGGCCCGCAGTAGTGCGTCCTGTGCGTCATCAGCGACCAGGTCGCCAACGATCGAGAGGCCTGGATGGCGTGCCTGAAGCTCCGCCCGCATGGTGTGCACGAGACGCTTCGCCCAGTAGTTCTGATCGATCTCCGAGGGTATGCTGGTCGGCTCCGGCACCAGCATGGGCCAGGCGTGCAGCAAATGCAGTGTGAGCTTGCGCCGCTCGGCTTCGTCAGCGGCCCAACGAGCGGCTGCAACGCTCTCCGGGGAACCGTCGAGGCCCACAGTGACGATGGGCTCCATGGCGACTGCCTCCGTTTCGGTGAGGTGGGTGAACTGATCCGCCTACGCGACAGAAGTAGCCCTGCGCGGTTCACTCCCATTCGATGGATACCTCAGCTCTGGCCCCGGTGCATGCGGTCCGATGCCGAGCTGGGCACACAACTGTGGAGCGCTGGGAAGCCGCGAACACGCAGCGTGAGCCGCTGCCCCGTGTCGATTGAGGTCGTACCGTGCCTGTGCGCTGCCGGTGAAGCCTGACAGCAGACCAGTCACCGGCCGGGTGCGGGACGCGGAGGGGCGCCGGTCCGCTGCGTGACGTGGTCTGAAACCGAGACGACACCGTCCACGCTCCGGCAGAGCCGGTCGATGATCGGGATCAGGCTCTGCACCTCGACGGATCCACTGAGATCGACCTTCCCTTCGCGCACTTCGACCGACACATCGGAGGACGCGAGGCCTAGCGTCTGCTGCAGCACGTCCCGGGTGATCTCCTCTCGGATGGCGTCGTCGCGGCGCAGAAAGATCCGCAGCAGGTCGCGGCGGCTGACGACGCCCTTGAGCCTGTCCGCGTCGTCCACCACGGGCAATCGCTTGACGTTGTGGATCTCCATCAGGCGGGCGGCCTCCACCACGCTCCACTCCGGACGGGCGCACACCGCGGGAGCCGACATCAGCTCCTCGGCAAGTGCGCCCTCGGCCTTCGCCCGCTCCCACGCCTCCAGATGCGGAATCGTCGTCAGGCCGGACAAGTCCGCCTGATCAGCGGTTTTCCGCAGGAGATCGGCTTCGGATACCACGCCCAAGGGGTGGTCCAGTTCATCTACCACGGGCACTGCGGTGACGTCGTGCTCCGCCAGCAATTTGACGATCTCCTTGAATGGCATGTCACGCGGCGCCCGAACTACATCTCGGGTCATGAGCTCTGCCACCGTTCGGTGGTGCATGTCGGAACTCCCACTGGTTGGGGTCGCCGTCCGTTGGTACGGGTGGTACCAGTCGCTGTCCGTGCGCCGGCATGACCGACGTGGCACGTTGGACACATCAACATTCTGAGGAAAGGGCGGCGATCATGCGAGCTCACCTCGGGGATCAACTCGTCATCGAGAGCACGGCAACGGGCGGTGCAAGGCGAGACGGCGAGATCGTCGGACTCCGCCATGAAGACGGCACGCCTCCCTACGACGTGCGCTGGTCGGACACGGACGAAGTGACGCTCGTGTTTCCCGGGCCCGACGCGCACATCAGGCACCTCGGGCAGGAGTCCCAGGCGGTCCGGGAGAGCGCCTGGAAACCGGGCGTGGACCAGCCGGGGGCTGGGGCTGGTACGTCCCAGGTTGCCGCCGCGCCCGATCCGGGCGACATCGGCCGGCGTGTGGGCGTCGAACGCGAGCGACAGGGCCTGACACGGGCAGAAACTGCCCGTCGAGCCGGGATCGCGCCGACCTACCTTGCCTACCTCGAAGAGCACCCGGCCGACCCGAGCCCGGCGACTTTGATCAGCCTGGCGGCGGCGCTCACCGTCAGCGTGCCATTCCTGCGCGGCGACGACACCGATCTGCCGTCCGGCCAGGGCACGGAGCATTCACACTCTCGACTTCGGGCCCTTGGACCAGACGAGTGCCGCGCCAAGCTTTCCACGCACGGCGTGGGGCGCATCGCGGTGACCACACCCGAAGGGCCGGCAGTCGTCCCGGTCAACTACGAGGTGGTGGATGACATGATCGCTTTTCGTACAGCGCCGGACTCCGTGTCGGCGGCGGCCGCAGGAGCGGACGTCGCCTTCGAGATCGACCATGCCGACGAGACCCTGAACAGCGGCTGGAGCGTGCTGGCCGTCGGCCCGGCGCGAATCGTCACGGAGCCCGAAGCCCAGCAGCGGCTGGCCGAACGCGCCCACACAAAGCCGTGGGCAGGCAGTGACCGCGACGTGTGGGTGGTGATCCGTCCCGAACACCTCACGGGCCGGAGCGTCGGTCCCGCCGACGGTGAGCATGATCGCTGAGCTGCCGCCTCGTCTTCAGGTTTCGGGAGTCTGATGGTCACCGACGGCGAGCGGCGCGGACGACTCGAGGTTGGGACGACGAGTGTTGTCGACTCGGTATGTCAGATGGTCGATGACATCCACCACGCCGTCAGTCAGCTCGACCAGTCTCACGACCAGGAGGGTCTCACTCCGATATTCCAACTCGCCCGACAGCGTCACGGTGCCTTCTCGCACGTCGACGACCAGTGTGCCGGGCGGCAGCCAGAGTGTGCGGTCGAGGATGTCGTGGACGATGATCCCGTGAATCTCCCTGTCCGGCCGTAGGAAGACCTGCAGCAGGTCGCGACGCGTGACGATACCGACGAGCCGTTCTTCTTCGTCGACCACGGGCAGTCGTTCGACGTGGTGCTCGGCCAGGGTGCGCGCTGCCAGGGCGATGGACTCCTCGGCGTGGACGGTGATCGCCGGGTGGGTCATCAGCTGATCTGCGTTCAGTTTCTGAATGCCTGCGTCCACGGTCTGCCCCCGCCGAGTGCGCCATGGCCAGGAGAGCCGGTGAGCGGTCTGCTGCTGGTTCTCGGTCTCCATGGCCCGCGTGAGGAGGTCCGTCTCCGACAGCACCCCGATCACTTTGTCGTCGTCGTCCACGACAGGTAGACCACTGATCCGATACTGGTCGAACGCCTGGACGATCTCTCGGAAGGTGGTGTCCGAGCGTGCCCGAACGACCTCGCTCGTCATCACGGTGCCGACTCTGTCGTGCTTCATCGTCTTGCCTCCTTACCGCAGACGCCGCAGATACGGGTCGCAGGAACGCTGGGGCGTGAGCCGGATGCGTGCGTCGGCCACGTCACAGCCATCAGCCCGAGCTACCACGGGATTGAAATCCGCCTCGGCGAGTTGAGGCAAGGCGCAGGCCATGTACGAGAGTCGTAGCAGCGTTTGTTCGAGCCCGGCGACGTCGACCGGTTCGCCACCACGGTACCCATGGAGCAGGGGGGCGCAACGGGGCGTGGAGACCAGGTCGTGTGCGTCCCGGTCGGTGAGGGGAGCGAGTAGGGCTACGTGGTCGCCGAGCACCTCGGTTGCGGTTCCGCCGAGACCGAACAGGACCAAAGGCCCGAAGACCTCGTCCTGGACGACACCGGCGAGGAGTTCGACACCGCGTTCTGCGAGTGGTTGGACGAGGACTCCGGTCAGACGCGCCCCGAAGCACGCTACGAAAGCGCGATATGCCGCTCGTACCTCGGCTTCGTCGCGCAGCCCGAGGCGGACGGCCCCGGCCTCGGTCTTCGGACTCCGCCCACACCGACGGTAGTTGCGCTATTCCGTAACAGGTCAAAAGCTCCACGCACTCTCGGGGACCGACCCAACCACCCTGCGGGTGCTCGGCCAGATAGGCGCCCACCAGCGCCCTGGCCCGGTCGGTATCGACGTGGTCGAGCAGCGGAACCGTCCCCGGCCGCCGGCCAAGCCACGCGGAACGCTCAGCGGCGTGTCCCAGGGCGCGGAACGCGGCCTGGGGGTCGGCGTAGGCGGGAATCGAGCCGGTAGCGCCGGCGAGAAGCTGAACGGACGGCACTTGGTCGGGCAGCACGGCTATGACCGGACAGCCACATCCTTGCGGCAACGTGGTGACAGCCCGCACGAGGTCGTCTCCGGTCGCCTTCGCCACCGCCGTCGGCACGAGCGACACGACCATTGCGTTGATCTCGGCGCAATCCGTAAGCGTGCCGAGGCACTCGCGCAACTGGTCCTCGGACACGGCGGCGGTGGTGTCGACAGGGTTGGTGGCACTTGCTCCCCCAGGCAGAACGCAAAGGAGGCTCGAAGAGAGTTCGTCGCTCAGGAGCGGGATGTCGAGGCCGGCTTCCACACAGGCATCGGCCGCGAGCACACCCGTCCCGCCCGCGTTGCTCACGACGGCAACCCGACGTCCGGCCGGCAGCGGCTGCGCATGTATGAGAGCAGCGGTCTCGAGAAGTTCCGCGATACTGCGGGTGGCGGTGACGCCGGCCTGGGCGAACAGTGCACGACGGGTGACCGTTGGCGTGGCAGCAGCGGCCGTATGGGACGCGGCAGCCCGTCGTCCCGCATTCGACCGACCTGAATCGACTGTGAGGACGGGTATCCGGCGGGTCACGCGCCGGGCGGTGCGGGAGAACGCCCGCGGATTCCCGAAGGACTCCAGGTGCAGCAACGCCATGTCGGTGCGCTGGTCACATTCCCACCACTGCAGCATGTCGTTGCCGCCGACGTCGTACGTGTCACCGAGCGAAACGAAGGAGGAGACGCCGATACCCAGCCGGGACAGTCCGCTGAGCAGTGCGATGCCAACGCCCCCGGACTGCACCGCGACACCGGCCGTGCCGGCGCGAGGCGGCTCAGGGCCAAACGTGGCGTCGACGTGCACGGCTTCCTCCGTGTTGGCGATTCCCAGGCAGTCGGGGCCGACGAGACGCATTCCGTACCAGCGGCACGTGGACCGCAGGGCATTGGCCTGAAGGTCGTCAAGCCCCGAGGAAACGACCAGCAGGCCACGAATACCCCGCTTGCCGCACTCCTCTGCCACGAGGGGAACCATGGACGCCCGCACCGCGATGACCGCAAGATCAGGCACCTGGGGAAGGCTCTGCACGTTCGGGTAGGTGGACACGCCCAGGACTGTGGAGGCCCTTGGATGCACGGCATAGAGTCGGCCCCTGAATCCGCCTCCGCGGAGTTTTCGCAGAATCGCCCGCCCCACCGAGCCCGGTCGCCGGCCCGGACCAATGACCGCGATGGAACCGGGCTGCAGCAGTAGCCGCAGGCTCTCCACATCTGCGGTCCGTCCCCGCGCGTCGACCGCCGACAGATAGGCCTCGTCCTCTGCGAGCCGGACGGAGCAACGCACCTCGGGCCCGGCGAAGCGCCTCGTCACGGAGAGCCCGAGATCCGCGAACACCCTCAGCACCTCATGGTTCTCCCAGAGCGCGTCGGCGCTGAATTCGGTGATGCCGTCGGCTCTGGCGAGAGAGACGAGGTGCTCCAGCAGGAGAGTCCCCACGCCGCGGTGGTGCCAGCGATCCGCGACGGCCAGACCGACATCCGCCGTCGTGCCGTCGAACCGCTCGTATTCGGCGAGGCCGACGAGCGTCTCGCCAGATTCGGCGAGCAGCGCTCGGCGGCCCGGTACAGCCGAGGCACACAGCCGGTCTGCCGACCGCTCTGCCGAGCGTCGGTTCACGGTGAAGAATCGCAACCTCAGGTTCTCCGGGGACATCTCCTCGTACAGAGCCGACACCCGATCGTGATCACTTGGCAGGACCGGCCGGATGCGCACCGTTGTGCCATCCATGAGGAGCGCGTGCGCCTCGTGCTGGGCGGTGGGGCGACTCGCCTGCTGAGGTGCCCTCATTGCCTCGGTCATGGCAGACAGACCTCTCACCTTCGGTGACTCTCCCAGCGTCGGCTACGCCCGCACCCGACCGCAGGGCTGCCCGGTGCAACGCAGCAGGGCCGGACGGCCCCCTCTGCCGGAGCGGCCGAGTCCTCGTGTACGGGCGCACACCGGCTCAGCCGGGCGTCGGGCCTCCGCGTTGGCGCGTGATCTCTGAGATCACGCTGTCGGCGACGGCATCGACTACCCCGGCGACCTCGGGAGAAAGTCCTCTACCCACGGACGAGTCAGCCACCTCAACGGCGTACAGCACGAGCCGCTGGGGCAGTCGCCCGAGCATCCGGGCAAGGCTCCACGCCTCGCCGAGGCCGAATCCGTGCGAGCTTGCGGTCGCGACAGGGGCCAGCCACCGGGCACTCAGTTCCATGCGGTGCACACGACCTGGATGTGCCGGATGAGCCCGTGCCGCATCAATGGCAACGGTGAGAACTGCGTTGTCCCAGCATTCGATGAGTCGAACCGGATCTCCGTCGCAGATTCTCAGCTCCGTTCCGGAGGCGAGCCGCCCGCGGGAAGCGCGGTTACGGAGCGTATTCACCACTGCCCAGCCGACTCCGTCATCGTGCCGGAATTCATTCCCGACACCGACAACCACGGTGCGCATTTCGGACTGCACAGGGAACTCCTCTGCCTCCGGGGCCGGACGGGTGTGACGCTTTGCGTGCAGGTCTGAAGACTTACCGGAGGAGTCTCCGTTCCGAGCGGAAGGGCGGTGGCGCGAGCAGGTGTGTCGTCCACTTCCGAGTCCGTGCCCCGGCTACCAAACGCCGATTGGACCGAGCTCTGCGCCGGGCTGGATCAGTTCCGGTACGGAATCCCGTCGCACAGCAACGACACCGTCGCGTCGATCAATCAGCTTCGCACCCGGCCAACCGCAAGGGCGCCAAACTCGAACTGCCCGATCGCATCGAGGCGTACGCCGCACAGCCGGCGACCAACGCCGATCACGCACCGGACGCCCCGCACGACGCCGAAGCGCCTGGCGACTCCGAGTAGCCCGCTCGGGCTGATCATCCGCTCCCGCCATCGGTGCGCAGCCGTGCGGCGGCTCTCGGTAACCTGTGCGCCTGTCAGCAGCGGTGACACCACCCCCTCCGACCGCCCAGCCGCCTCCGGTGCCGTGGCGTAGCCCAGCGCCCCTCGACCTGATCCCGGGTCCGCCTGGTGCCACCAGCTCTGGTATGTGACAACCAAGATCTGTGGTCGCGAGACGTCAGCGGCGCACGCGCGGCATCCCGAGGCCGATCCAGGAGATGATCTCGCGCTGGATCTCGTTGTTGCCCCCGCCGAAGGTGAAGATGACGGCCGAACGGTAGCCGCGTTCGAGCTCCCCGTGCAGCACGGCTCCGGCCGAGCCCTCCTTGAGCGGTCCGGCGGCTCCGACGACCTCCATCAGCCAGGCGTAGGCGTCGCGGCGCGCCTCGGAGCCGTACACCTTGACGGCGGAGGCGTCCTGCGGGGTGAGGCTGCCGTCCTGGACGGCGCCCACCATCTGCCAGTTGAGCAGCTTCATGGCGTCCAGCCGGGTGTGTGTGCGGGCCAGGCGGCCACGGACCCAGCCGAGGTCGATGACCCTGCGACCGTCGGCGAGCTTGGTCTCCGCAGCCCAGCGCTGCACGTCGTGGAGCGCGCGGATGGCCATGGTGCCGTGGGCGGCCAGGGTGACGCGCTCGTGGTTGAGCTGATTGGTGATCAGCCGCCAGCCCTTGTTCTCCTCGCCGACGCGGCGCGACAGGGGCACGCGGATGTCCTCGTAGTAGCTGGCGGTGGTGTCGTGCGAGGCGAGGGTGTTGATGACGGTGCAGGAGTAGCCGGGATCCGAGGTCGGCACCAGCAGCATCGTGATGCCCTTGTGCGGCGGCGCGTCGGGATCGGTGCGCACGGCGAGCCACACCCAGTCGGCGGTGTCCCCGTTGGTCGTCCAGATCTTCTGGCCGTTGACCACATAGGTGTCGCCCTCCCGGACGGCACGGGTCTTGAGCGCGGCCAGGTCGGTCCCCGCGTCGGGTTCGCTGTAGCCGATGGCGAAGTCGATCTCACCGGAGAGGATCCGCGGCAGGAAGTGCGTCTTCTGCTCGTCGGTGCCGAACTGCATGATCGTCGGCCCGACGGTGTTCAGCGCCATCAGCGGCAGCGGGACACCTGCCTGGGCCGCCTCGTCGAAGAAGATGAACTGCTCCATCGGGCTCAGCCCGCGCCCCCCGTACTCCTTCGGCCACCCGACACCCAGCCACCCGTCGGACCCGAGTCTGCGGATCGTCTCGCGGTAGAACCGCTTCTGTGCGGCGGGGTCGGCGTAGCGGGCGTAGACGTGGTCGGGTACGAGCCCGTCGAAGTACGCACGCAACTCGGCGCGCAACTGCTGCTGCTCGGGCGTGTAGGCGAGATGCACGGCCCCTCCAGGCGTCTCGCGGCCCCGGTGACGGGTCCGCGCCGGCTTGCGTCGTGGTGCGTGCGGTGCGGACACGGTAGAACGTGTTGCAGTAATACGGAAGGGGCGCGCGGCGAGCGGGGTGGAGAGGAAGGGTGGGGGGTGACAGCTGCTCCCCGCGGGCGGGGAGCAGCATGTCTTCGACCGTGCCACGGCCGGCACGGCACTCCTCACGGTGTCCGTGGCGCTCCGTCGACGAAGGAGTCCCGTCCGGCCACACACAGGCCCCAGATCACGAACACGCAGAAGGCGATGGCCAGGATCGCCCATACCGGGGTGTACGGCAGGGACAGGAAGTTCGTGATGATCAGCAGCGTCGCGACGACGATGCCGAGCACCCGGGCCCAGGCCTGGGCCTTGAACAGGCCGATGCCGGCCGCGAGGGCGATCACCCCGAGGATCAGGTGGATCCAGCCCCAGCCGGCCAGGTCGAACTTGAAGACATAGCCGGGGGTGACGACGAAGATGTCGTCCTTGGCGATCGCCATGATGCCGCGGCAGATGTCGAGGATGCCCGCGATCACCAGCATCACGGCGGTGAAGAGGACGAGGCCTTCGGCCACCTCTCCGGATGTCCCGGACCGGGACGGGGTCGTGGAAGTCATGTGTTCCTCGATTCTCTTGAGGGTGCAACTCCCGGAAGATGCTGACGGTCAGCTCCCCCGTACCGACTGCTGCGAGCCGCTCCGTATCGCCGAGCGGAGCGCGAACGCGCCCGCCAGCTCGACGATGCCCAGCAGTACGAGCCACAGGCCGAGCAGCCTGGCCAGTGCGACCGCGGAGTCCAGGGGGAAGGCCAGGACGACGATTCCGGCGATCACGCCCAGCACTCCGGTGGCGAAGGTGACGCCGCGGTGACGTCTGCCGCGGTCCGTGACGGCGACGAAGGCCGTCAGCAGGCCCGACAGCAGCCATACCGCACCGACGATCAGAGACAGTGCGGCGACGGTCTGGAGCGGGTTGCGCAGCACCAGGACCCCGGCGAGCACCGCCACCACCGCGATGAGCACGCCGGACAGCCTGCCGCCTTCGTGGCCGCCGTTCCGCGAGAGCGCGGTGACGAAGCGGAAGCCTCCGGCGATCAGCAGCTGGAGGCCGATGATGACCGCGAGGACGTGCAGGGTCTCGTTGGGCCAGACGAGCACGAGGATCCCTGGGATCAGGGTCGCCAGGGCCAGGCCGAGTGCCCAGCCCCATGAGCCACCCACCTCGCCGAGGACGTCGAGGGGATCCTTCGGGCCGTGCCCGTCGTGGAAACCGGAGGATGTGGTCATGGCACGCCTCCCTCCTCCTGCCGCCAGTGTCCGGCAGCCGGCCGGCCGGGGACTCACCCGCCAGGAGTGATTCCCGGGCCGGGACCGCCGTCAGGCCGCCCGGCTATGCCGTGTCCGCGCGGACGATGACGACCGGGCACTTGGCGTGCTGCGCCACCTGCTGACTCACGGAACCCAGCAGCATCCGGGCGAAGCCGCCGCGACCCCGGCTGCCGACCACCAGCAGCTCGGCTCCGTCCGACGCGGCGAGCAGCACTTCGACGGGGTTGCCCCGGGTCAGGTGGTGGTCCACCCGGGTGCCCCCGGTGTCGCCCAGGACCTTGCGGAGCTCGTCGGCGAGCGCGGTGCTGGCGTTCTCCTGATCGAGGTCGGCGTCCACGGCGGGTGCGGACCAGCCGTGGGCACCCGGTACCTCGTACGCCCCGACCGCCTCCACCGTGGCTCCGATCAGCGCGGCGTGCCGTACGGCCCAGCGCAGCGCGGCGTACGACGAGGGTGAACCATCGACGCCCACCACGACACGCAGGGCCGGTTCGTGCGTGCTCATCCTGCTCACCTTTCTCGCGGTCCCCGTCATCCACGCTGCGCGACGCGGGCCGGGTCCGCCAGGCGAGGGCGGCCGGTCAGCGCTCCAGGCGTGCCTGGCTGACCGCGAGCGCCGCCGCCATGATGCTGAGCTGGGGGTTGACCTCGGGGCAGCCCGGCAGCACGGACGCGTCCGCGATCAGCACACCGTGTACGCCGCGCAGACGCCCTGCCCCGTCGGCCGGGAAACGCTCCGGGTCGGCGCCCGCGGCCACCGTGCCGGTGGGGTGGTAGGCGGACAGATGCAGTTGCCCCGGGCCGACCCGGGCGAGCACCTCGTCCAGCTCCGCCAGGGTGCGTACGCGGGGTGCCACCGGGATCCCCGTGAGGACCTCGTCCGCTCCCGCGGCGAGGAGCAGCTCCCCCATGGCCCGGACGGCGTGGATCAGCCGTCCGGCGTCACGGTGGTCGAGGTCGTAGCGGAGCAGGGTCCGGTCACGCCCGATCACGCGTCCGGAGGGGCGGTCGGCGATCATGGCTCCGAGTGTGGCCAGCCGGTCGGCCGCATCGAGTTCGCGCCTCAGCTCGCTGCCGAGCCCCGGCAGGACGAACGAACCCATGCCGGGCGGGGTCGCGGTGGCCTCGATGAGTACGCCTGCGTGATGGTGCTCCTCCACTCCGACGCTCTGGAGCACACCTTCCCAGGCGGTGACGGGCTCGGCGAAGCGTCCGGCGACGCTCGTGGCCGGGTGGACACTGAGGTTGCGGCCCAGGCGCGGGTGGCCGCCGAGCCCTGAGCGGCGCAGCAGCGGCGGTGACTGGAGGGCGCCCGCGGCGACCACGACCAGCGGGGTGAGGATCTCGAAGACGCCGCCGTCCTCGCCTCGTATCCGTACGCCCGCGGCGCGCGGGCCTCCGGGGCGGTCGCGGTCGACCAGGATCCGCCGCACCTCGGCACCGGTGACGATATGCGCCCCGGCCGCGCAGGCTTCCGGCAGCACCGACAGCTGCACACTCTGCTTGGCGCCGCTCGGGCAGCCGACCACACACTGGCAGGAGCCCTGGCAGCCGGGGGCGTTGCGACGCAGCGGTGCCGCCTGCCAGCCGAGCCGTTCTGCGCCCGCGAGGGCGAGCCGGCCGTTGTTGCCGAGTACGTCGAGGGGCTGGGTGGCTACGCGCAGGGTACGTTCGGCCTCGTCGAGGCAGGGCCCGAGACGCTCGGCGAGCGCCCAGCCGAATTCCCGGGTCCACCGGGTGAGGACATGGTCCGGTGTCCGGTAGCAGGTGCCCGAGTTGACGACGGTGGTGCCGCCCACCGCCCGGCCCACGGGCAGCAGCAGCGGCTGGCGGCCGATGGCGACGGTGGCGCCGCCGTCCCGGTAGAGCTCGGCGAAACGGTCGAGCGGGGCCCGCCGGCCGAACGACTCGGTGGAGTGGTGGTGGCCCTCTTCCAGGACGACCACGTCAAGGCCCGCGCGGGCCAGGGTGCGTGCCGCCATCGCGCCGCCCGCTCCGGAGCCGATCACGACGGCGTCCGCGGTGGACCGCGCGGGCCACCGGGCGGACGGTGTGCAGTCGAGCGGGGGGTCCTTACGGGGCAGCAGCGGTGACCGCAGGCCGCCGTTCTCGAGCATCCGCTCGGTACCGGCGGCGAGCAGCACCGGCACCTTGAGCACGTCGAGCAACGGGGCGAGCCGCGGCCGGGCGCCGAGTCCCGCGAGCACGGCGTCCCGCTCTTCTCCGCTGAGACGGGCGAGCCCGCGTCCGGTGCGGGCGACGGCGTAGGCGTCGATGGTGCGGGCGGCGGCCCGTATCCCGGCGCGGGCGGGCAGCGGCATCGTCTTCAGGACCGAGTCCAGCCTCCCGGGTACCCGCGCGGGCCATGTGTCGCTGCCGTCGTCGGCGATCAGCGCTGCCACGAAACCCCCGAGGCTCCCCGTACCGGCGTGGCTCATCGGGTCCCCACCTCCGCGTGCGCCGTGCCCGTCAGCGTCCATCGCGCCTCAGTGCTCCAACCGCCCCACCGCCGGCGCTCCAGGAGCACGTGCGCGTCGGCGCTTTCGCTGTTGCGGCAGACGGCCTGTGCCCCGTCGGGGTCGGTGTAGTCGAGCGCCAGGGTGCGCTCGTCGGGCTGGGTGACCTCGACGCGGATACGCCGCAGCCCCGCCCGACCGGTCACCGTCCAGGTGGGGAGCCCGATGGCCGCGTGGAAGCGCCCTATCCCGGCCCAGCCGACGGCCGAGCGCTCCGCCCGTCGCGGCCAGGTGCGTCCGTCCTTGCGCAGCCTGAGAAAGACCAGGGGCGGCAGGCGTCGCAGTCCGGGCCGCATGGAGACCGCGGCGACGATTTCCAGCACGTCTCCCCCGCCGAGGTCCGCGTGGAGCCAGGACCAGCGGCGGGCGTTGCCGTGGCCGTAGATCCGGGCGGAGGCCCCGGGTGCCGAGTCGAGCGTGAGGGTGGTGTCCCCGTACGAGAAGGTGCCGCGGTACGTGGCGCGCGCGGCGGGGAGGATCTGGGCCGCCGGGAGCAGCGGGCGCTGCCAGGACCAGCGAGGGAAGGTGAACAGCGGCGTGTCGGTGGGCTGTTCGGCGAGTTCCCAGTGCAGGGCGCCGGCCGCTCCGGTGAGCCGCCCGGGCTCGGCCGAGATCCCTTCGGCGGCGAAGCCGGTCTCGCCGCCGGTCCACTTGGCGGGCCCGAACCGGGCGTGCCGCACCGGCTCGTCCTTGGGGAACACGGCGGCCCAGCCGTGCGCGTAGGGTTCGGATCCGTCCGCGGGAGCGACGAGTTCGTGGTGGAGCCACACACCGGTGCCGGTACCCGGGTCGGTCAGGGTGGTGTACCAGACCTCCGTACGGCCGGGCTCGCCGTGCCAGCGGGGTGCCATCAGCGGGCCGGCGTCCTCCGGGCGCGGAAGCCCGGGGCCCGGAAGCGCCGAACCTGGAAGCGCGGAACGCGGGACCTCACGGCGCGGGAAGCGGAAGCTCGCCAGGAAGGGCAGCAGGCCCGTGGCCACGGGGAACCGCAGGGTGCCCGTGCCGATGGGGGCGCCGTCCTCGTACAGCGTGTACGGCAGCACGGTCATCGAGGTCACCGGCCGCAGGGGGGTCACGGACTTCCAGCCGTCGAGGCTGAGGCGGCGACCGCCGGCGGTGAACGAAAGCCGGTAGCGGATACGGCGCCTGGCGAGCGGCGAGATCTCCAACTCACCCTCGGTGCCCGGGTCGTCCGCCCAGTCGGCGATGCGTATCCGGCCGCTGGTGGCCGCGTGGGTGGTGCCGAAGAGGCTCAGCACCCGGTCCGCCGACACGCTCAGGTCGAGACGGACCCGGCGGGTCCTGTCCTCGCCGTCGAGCCGGACGGTGCCGAGCATCGTCTCGCGGAAGTCCGTGCCACGGGTGCCGCCGGTCAGGATGCCGCTGCTCGTGCTCATGCGAGTCCCTCCAGCATGATCCGCTCGGTCGCCGTCAGATACGCCTCGGCCGCGGCCCTGGCGCCGCTCTCGTCACCGGCCGCCACGCACTCGACCACGGGCGCGAGCCGTGCGTGGGCGGCTTCGGCGTCCGCGAATGGGCCGACCAACGCGGCCCGTACGGGGAGATAGGCGTTGAAGAGGGTGTTGGTGAGCAGGACGTAGACGCGGTTGTCGGTCGCGCGGGCCAGAGCCCGGTGCACGTCGATATCGGCGAGCTGCACCGCGTCGGGGGTCCCGGCGGCCCCCACGGCCGCCAGCAGGGTCCGCAGCTCGGCGCGGTGCTCCCCGGTGGCCCGGGCCGCGGCCCGTGCGGCGATCAACGCACCGATGCCCCGCCGCACTTCGAAGATCTCGCCGATCCAGTCCGGGCTGTGGCGGACCAGCATGGGCAGCAGGTCCGCCCCTCCGAAGCGCGCGTAGTCGCGCACCCTGGTGCCGACACCGTGCCGGGTCTCCAGGAGGCCGGCCTGGGCGAGGCGGCCGAAGGCGTGCTTGAGGGTGGTGCGGGTGACGCCGTAGCCGTCGGCGAGCTGGCGTTCGGGCGGCAGATAGCTGCCCGCGGGATGGCGCCCGGTGAAGATGTCGTCACGCAGACGGCTCTCGAGGACGTCGACGATGGTTTCGCGGGGCAGTGCCTCCACGCGGTCCCTCCCAGTGGTTCAGTGGATGAGCCACTGAACCAAGAGGAGTTGGCGAAGTCAATGGGCGCGACCAGCCCGATGACCCGGCAGTTGAGCCGGCCCCCCAGGGGGAGACTTCACGAACGGGCCCACTAGATGGGACATACATCCGGAAGCGGGCATCGGAAATCGGGCATATGGTTTCAGGGGTACGGTGCCGCTCCGGTGACCGAGGAGGCTCTGATGTCCGAGCTGGTAGTCATCGGCTACGACAGCCCCCAGACCGCTCACGAGGCCCTCAGGACGGTGCAGCGGATGCCGAGCGACACGGTCGCCGATCTCACCGGGGTCGCGGTCGTCTCGGTGGACGAGTCGGGCGAGACGCACGTGGACACGCCGCGCCGGGATGACAGGATCGCGCTCTCGGCCACCTCGGGTGCCCTCTGGGCGATGGTCATCGGACTGCTCGTCGCCACGCCGGCCCTCGGCGTACTGGGCGCGGCGATCGGCGGACTCTACGGGAAGCTGCGCACGATGGGGGTCGACGACACCTTCCGCGAGCAGGTCCGCTCGCTCCTGGAGCCCGGTTCCGCAGCGGTCGTGATCATGGCTTCGGGTATCGGCGAGGAGGAGTTCGCCGCGGCGATGCGGCCGCACGGGGGCACCGTACTGAAGACCTCGTTCGACGAGGAGGCCGAGACAGAGCTCGCCGAGCAACTCACCGGCTCCGCGTAGGCACGACCCGCATCCGGACGGCACCTCGGCGCCGTCCGGATGCCGCACCAACCCCCGCATGCGCAGAAAGGGCTCCGATGCACCCTTCTCTCAGCTCCGAAACACTCGCCCGACTGCGGAGGCAGCACCCTTATCCCGCCGTGTCGCTGCTCATGCCCACGCATCGCCGTGAGCCGGACAAAGAGCAGGATCCCGTCCGGCTGCGCAACCTGATGGCCGAAGCGAAGGAACAGCTGGAGACCGATCCCGACGTCCCCCGGGCCACCCGCATCGCCATCACCGAGGAGTTGAACCGCGCGATGCAGGAGATCGACCTGGTGCACGCCGAGGACGGCCTGGTCGTCTTCGCCGCCCCCGGGGAACACGAGGTGTGGATGCTCGGCCGGACCGTGCCGGAACGCGTGGTGCTCTCCGACACGTATCTGACCCGCAATCTCGTTTCGGCCCAGGCCGCGGAACGCCCGTTCTGGGTGCTGGCCATCTCGTCCGACCACGTCACGCTGTGGAGCGGCACGGCCGGCCGGCTCACCGAGATCCACCGGGGTGCCTTCCCGATGACCCGGGTCTTCGAGAACTTCGACGCCGAACGCCGCGAGCGGATCGGCGATGTGCCGAGCACCTTCACCGACGAGGCCACCCGCCAGTTCCTGAAAGCCTCGGACACCGCGATGGGCACACTGCTCAGGACCGACCCCAGGGCGCTGTACGTGGTGGGCGAGCCCGCCGCGCTCTCGCTGCTCGACCACGCGGGGACGGTGTCCAAGGGCAAGGCCGTCCACGTCCCGATGGGCGGTCTGCAGCACGGTCCTGCGGATGCCCTCTGGCAGGCGGTGCGCCCCCATGCCGAGGCCCGGGCGCGGCAGGAGGTCGAAGGCGTGCTCGCGGAGCTGGACCGGGCCCGTGGGCGGCGTGCCTTCGCCGCCGGGCTGGACGAGATCCACCAGAACGTGATGTCCGGCCGGGTCGCGCTGCTGGCGGTGGAGGAGAACTACCGCGAGACCGTCCGCAATTCCGGTGGCCACCTCCTGCCGGCCGAGCCCGGCGACCGGGGCGCCCTCGACGACATCGTGGACGAGATCGTCGAGAAGTCCCTGGAGACCGGTGCGCAGGTGCGCTTCGTGCCCGACGGCACGCTCGCCGGGGTGGGCGGGATAGCCAGCGCCCTGCGGTACTGACGCCATCGACCGCTCCGGTACCGCGGTAGTGCGGCACTGACGCCGCTGAACGTCCGCCGGTGCCCTGCCCTGACCCGTCCCGTCTGGGGGCAGGGCACGGGCGCGCGGCCGTCCCGGACCGAACGCCCACCGGACGCGCACCGGAAGCAGGGCTCCCGGCCTTTCCGGGAGTCGACGGTGGGATGACGGCTCGGCGAACCACCCGCGCGGCGCGTTGATCCCTCACTCCCGTTCGCCTTGACTCGGCCCCGGGCCGTTCGCCGCCGACCCAGGCCGTACGCCCGTGCATCGTGCCGGTGACCAGAGAGACGGCTTTGGGGGTCGTTCACAGTGCGCTTGCCCTTGGTGACCCACGAATCTCCGGGGAGCACACGAGCGCTCGGGGCCGCGCTCGACGACTCACCGATGTCGCGGCTGCATCTGAGGTTCTGGCTGCTGGCCGGGCTCGGCATCATGCTCGACGGCTTCGACTTCTTCATCATCGGCGTGGCGAATCCTCTGATCGCCAGGGACTTCGGTGTGGGCGCGGCCGAACAGGGGCTGCTCTCGGCCGCCGCGATCGTCGGTGCCGCGCTCGGCGCCGCGCTGCTGGGTCCGCTCGGCGACCGGCTCGGGCGCAGCCGGATCTTCCGCGTCGACCTGTGGTTGTTCGTCGTGTTCTCGGTGGCCTGCGCCTGCGCCTGGGACATCTGGTCGCTGATCGCCTTCCGGCTGCTGCTCGGGGTGGCGGTGGGCCTGGACTACCCGATCGCGGCGAGCTACCTGGCGGAGATCCTGCCCAGCCGCAACCGGGGACGCTGGCTGGTCGGCGCGTTCAGCCTCCAGGCGGCGGGCATCCTGCTGGGGTCCGTGGTCGGTGTGGTGACCCTGCTCCTGCTCCCGGACCTCGGCTCCTGGCGGCTGATGCTCGGATTCGGTGTGCTTCCCGCCCTGCTCATCATCGTGCTCCGGCGGAGAATGCCCGAGAGCCCCCGCTGGCTCGCCCGCAACGGCCATGAGCAGGAGGCCTGCGCGGTGGGACAGGCGATGACCGGACACCGGATCCACCTCACACAGCAGGACTGCGAGCGCCATGCCCCGCCCCCGGAGGGCCTGCGCGCCTTCGTCCAGCCGCAGTTGTTCTCGCGGAGGCTGCTGCGACGCACGGTCTTCACGGCAGTGCCGTGGTTCCTGATGGACATCGCGACCTACGGCGTGGGCATCTTCACCCCCACACTGCTCGCCGGGTTCGCACTGGGCGGCGCGAACGCCACCTTCATCGCCGACGACATCGTGTCCACCGAGGGCACCGCCGCGCTGGACGTGTTCCTCGTGGTCGGGTTCGCGCTGGCGATCGCCCTGGTCGACCGGGTGGGCCGGGTCCCGCTCCAGCTCGTCGGCTTCGCCATGATGACGTTCGCGCTGTGCCTGCTGGCGGTGTCGGACGAGCTCCACGGGGGGTCCCCGGCCCACCTCGCGATGGTCTTCACCGGCTTCGCCATGTTCAACGTCTTCATGAACACGGGCCCCAACGCGACGACCTTCGCCCTGCCCGCGGAGGTCTTCCCCGCCGACGTACGAGCCGCGGGCCACGGCTTCGCGGCCGGCTGCGGAAAGGCCGGCGCCGCGCTGGGGACGTTCCTCTTCCCGGTGCTTCTGGCGGACATCGGCCAGAGCGCACTCCTGTACGGCATCGCTGTGACGAGCGCCCTCGCCTTCGTCGTCACGCTGGCCTTCCGCATCGAGCCCGCAGGGCGCTCGCTCGACGAGCTCACCGGTGAGGAAGCCACCGCCGTCGCCCCGCGCGTGGCCCCGCCGTAGACCGGGCGGTGCGCGTGCTCGGTCCAGCGGCGATGCGTTCAGCGAGTGCCCGGGGCCCGTCCGGCGAACACGTCCAGTGGGCGCTCGCCGGGCCGGACGACCGGCGTCACCTGCCGCTTCCCCGGCCGAGGGCCGGATAGTCGGTGTAACCGCGGTGGTCGCCGCCGTAGTAGGTGGACTCGTCCGGTGTGCTGAACGGGCCGTCGGTGCCGTGTTGCGGATCCTTGATCAGCGCACCGGTCGCACCGTCTGCGGCATCAGGGAACGCGGTCATAAGAGGTCTGCTCCTTCACCTGGTTGATGTCGTGGCACCGCCGGTCCTTTCGCACCGGTGGACGCTGGACGAGCAGGACCGCAGCCACTACTGTCACCGCGCCCGCCCCTTGGACGACCGTCAGCCCCTGGTTCAGGAAGACGTAGCCGAGGAGAGTCGCCGCGAGCGGACTGGCGAAGCCCAGTAGTGACACCGTCAATGCGGGTAGCCGCTCGATGCCGCGGAACCAGACGGCATAGGCCAGGAAGGCTCCGATGAAGCCGAGGTAGGCAAAACCAGCAGCGTTCTGCCAGGTCAGGCGCGCCGGAAGGTCTTCACCCAGCAAGGCGACCGGAGTGAGCAACAGGCCGCCGACGGCGAGCTGCCAGCCGGTGAAGGTGAGCAGACCGACCCCTGGCGGGCGGCCCCAGCGCTTTGTCAGGACGATTCCGGATGCCATACAGGCAGCCGCGCTCACGCCGGCGAGCACGCCCACTGCATCCAGGTCAGCCTTGGGGCCCACGACCAGCAGCCCGACTCCGGCCACTCCGAGCAGGCATGCGGCCACATGCCAGCCGCGAACCGCTTCGTGCAGCAGCAGCGCGGACAGCACCAGGACGAGGACCGGCTGGACGGAACCCACGAGCGAGGCAACACCACCTGGCAGGTGGTAGGCGGCGACGAAGAGCAGGTAGAAGAAGCCACCGATGTTCAGGGCTCCCAGGACCGACGCGCGCCACCACCATCGGCCGTGCGGAAGCGTCCGTCCCACCGCGGTCAGGATCAGACCGCCCGGTAGGGCGCGGACAGCGGCAGCGAGCAGCGGCCGGTCGGGCGGCAGCAGCTCAGTCGTCACCAGGTACGTACTCCCCCACACCATGGGTGCCAGGGCGGTCAGAGCGGAGTCGAAGCCGGCGCGGTTCTTCACGACGCAGCCGCAGGCGAGACCGTGCCGAAGAACCTGCCGCCGAAATCGCCGATGCCGGGAACCATGAAGGCGCGCCCGTTGAGCCCGTCCTCCACAGCCGACGTGACGATCTTCAAGCCGGGGGCGGCACGGCAGACGCGCTCCAGCGCCTGGGGCGATGCGAGGGACGACGCGTCCTTGTCACGGATGACCGTATGCATCGCCCGTAGCTGATTGGTCTGCGGCAGCAGAACCACATTGCCCACAGTCGTCACGGCGAAGACCCCCTCCTGGCTGGCGAGTGCGGCAACTCCCCACCGTTCAGGGGGTGTTGCCGGGAGCATTCAGGCGGTCTCCGCCCTGCCCCCTGGCTCGACATCAAACCATACGTGATCAAACGTTCCGATGCAGAACCATACGATGTCGAACTATTCGAGATGCTAAAGGGCTGCTAGCCTGGCGTCAAAACGATTCGATGTTGAAGAATCTGGTGTTGAAATGAACGACGTAGTCGACATGATCCTGGCCCAATGGGCCAATACGCGCCCAGACCTGGATGTTTCGCCCATGGCGCCCGTCGGCCGCATCCACCGCGCCTACCGGCTGCTCTCGAAAGAGATCAGCACCCACATGCACACCCACGGCCTCGAAGCCTGGGAGTTCGACATGCTGGCCACCCTCCGGCGCTCCGGCCCTCCGCACACACTGACCCCGAAAGACCTCGTGGCCACCTCGATGGTCGGCTCGTCCGCACTCACCAACCGGGTGGATCGCCTGGTCAAGCGCAACCTCGTGACACGCCAGACCGACCCCGAGAACCGCCGCCGCCTGCTCATCACCATCACCGACGAGGGACTCGCACTCGTCGACCGGGTCGTCTCGAGCCACGTGGAGAACGAGCGCCGCCTGCTCAACGGGCTCCACGAGGACGAACGCAAAAGCCTCGACGGCCTGCTCCGGAAACTCCTGCTGTCCCTCGGAGACTCCGCCCCCTCGACACAGTCCTCGGGTCGACCGGGAAGCACGGGCACTTCATGACCAGATGATCCACCTCGCCTGAGGCGTCCGGCAGGCGCGGCAACCGGCCACGTGCAACGTGCGCGGTTGCCGCCGCATTTCCGCCACGTGAGCGCCGGCAACACTGCTGGGGCGACCGGACAGCAGCAACCCGGGAAGCGCCAGCACACGGACTGGGGCGGGCCCGCCGTTTCCTGACGGGACGTGGAATCATCCCTCGAACGGCGCTCCGCGAGGCGAGAGCTCATCTCGCCGCATTGCCCGCGGCGGCCGGGGCCCAGGAAGCCGGGGACTGCTGGGACATGGCGGTGCAGGAGGCGGGAGTTGGCTGCTCGTCTCCGGCATCCTCGACCACCAGCTGACGATCAGCGAGACGGTCAGGGCCCGGGATCTTCCCTGTGCACAAAGAAATGGGGTGCGAGGGAGACCCTCACACCCCAGATCCTTCAGTGCCGTCATGCTCGGCTTACGCGGACGGCACGGACGGCCGGTCAGACGATCCGACCGCCGAAGGGGCCGCCCAAGCCGTAGTAGGTGCCCAGCGTTTCGTGATAGCCGGGGTCACCGAGGTGCTTGTCCCGGTGGAATTCGGGGGCGTCCTTGATCTGGTCCTTCGTCCTGTCGACGTAGATCTTCCGTTCCTCCACGTCGATGCGGCTCACCGTGCTTGCCGGGAGGAGCACTTCCCTGCCGAAGATCCATGCACCCGTGTCCACCACCAGGTACGCGTCGGTGACCTCATCGGAGTGCTTGTCGACCTTGCCGATGCTGCCGTCGGTCGCCTCGACCTTGTAACCGGTCAGGTCGGTCCCTGCCAGGTGGCCCGCCGTGGACTTGTAGCTCCACATCTCAGTCACGCTGAATCCTCCCTGCATATCGAGGCAGGCTTTCCGCCCCGATTTCGCCTTTCCGGGCTACGGGCTTCAGAGCCCGCTGGTCCTTCGCCGTCCTCGGTCGTCTGCCCCCGGATTCCCGAAGGACACACGCCGTGTTCCCCGCGCCGCGTGCACTCGGCGGTCCCTCTTCGGCCGGCGGAGGTGTCCGCGCGCGGCTTCCCGCTCGCGCGGCGAGCGACCGGGCGGCCGCCACGCTGGGGCGCCGTCACTCGGCCGGGGAGTCGTCCGAGGTGTAGCGGGAACGGGCCCAGAGGGGAAGGACCAGCCAGCAGACGAGGTACCAGGCGAAGACCCCGGCGACGAGGTAGGGCACGAAGCCGTCGTGCGTCGCGGTCCGCAGGATCAGGAAGAGCGCCGAGATCAGAGTGGCGAGCAGGAGCACCAGCCCCAGGAACGTGAGCCGTGACGCCCAGACGACCATCATCGGCTTGATGCTCCGCCCTGAGACGATCCGATGGAACGCCACCGGCCCTATGAGCGCCCCCGTGGCCAGCGACCCCAGGATGACCGTCACGATGTAGATGGTCCTGTCGGTCTGGCCCAGCTTCTGGAAGGCGGGTGTGAACACGACCGTGAGCAGGAACCCGAAGAGGATCTGCACACCTGTCTGTGTCACCCGTATCTCCTGGACGAGCTCCTGCCAGCGCCGGTCCGCCCGCTCGTCCTCCGTCTCGCCGCGGCTGTCGCCTCGACCGGCTTCGCCGGATACTTCGTCTGCGCTCATGTCGTCTCCTCTTCCTGGACGGTCACGGACGTGTACCCCCGCAAGCCGTGAACCTGCCAAAATCCCGATCGGCGTGGCCGGCACGCGGGATGCCCGCGGCCCACATGACCCCGGCTGCCGCAAGGTCGATACTGGTGAACGAGGCTCCGTCCGCCTCACGCACCAGATCTGAGCAGGAAGAGCACCGGTCGGAGAGTCACCCGCTGAGCTCCCTAGGAGAAGGCATGAAGATGCTGATCAATGTCCCGGAGACGGTCGTCGCGGATGGGCTGCGGGGGATGGCCGCCGCGCACCCCGAGCTGCGGGTGGACGTGGAGAACCGGGTGGTGGTGCGGAGCGACGCGCCCGTCTCCGGGAAGGTGGCGCTGGTGTCCGGGGGCGGTTCCGGGCACGAGCCGTTGCACGCGGGGTTCGTGGGCCCGGGAATGCTGAGCGGGGCTTGCCCTGGGGAGGTGTTCACCTCACCCGTGCCCGACCAGATGGTGCGTGCGGCCGCGGCGGTCGACAGCGGGGCCGGGGTGCTGTTCGTGGTCAAGAACTACACGGGCGACGTCCTGAACTTCGACATGGCGGCCGAGCTGGCCGAGGACGAGGGTGTCCAGATCGCCAAAGTGCTGGTCAACGATGACGTGGCGGTGACGGACAGCCTCTATACGGCGGGCCGGCGCGGGACGGGCGCGACACTGTTCGTCGAGAAGATCGCGGGGGCGGCCGCCGAGGAGGGCGCTCCGCTGGAGCGGGTCGAGTCGATCGCACGCGAGGTGAACGCACGGTCGCGGAGCTTCGGTGTGGCGCTGACCGCCGTGACGACGCCCGCGAAGGGGTCCCCCACCTTCGATCTGCCGGCCGGTGAGCTGGAGCTCGGCATCGGTATCCACGGTGAGCCGGGGCGCGAGCGCCGGGCGATGATGACGTCCCGTGAGATCGCGGACTTCGCGGTCGACGCCGTGCTGGAGGACCTGAAGCCGTCGACTCCGGTGCTGTTGCTCGTCAACGGCATGGGGGCGACGCCGCTGCTGGAGCTGTACGGGTTCAACGCCGAGGTGCACCGGGTGCTCGGGGAGCGGGGCGTGCCGGTGGCCCGTACCCTCGTCGGGAACTACGTGACCTCGCTCGACATGGCCGGTTGCTCGGTGTCGGTGTGCGCGATGGACGAGGACCTGATGAGGCTGTGGGACGCGCCGGTGCAGACTCCGGCGCTGCGGTGGGGCCGCTGATCCGATGGACCCCGTACGTGCCACGGAACCGGGAATAGGAGTGCACGTGTCCGAGACCCTCGACACCGGGTTCTTCCGCCGCTGGATGTACGTCACGGCCGACACCATGGCCCGTGAGGCGGCGCAGCTCACCGAGCTCGACTCGGCGATCGGCGACGCGGACCACGGCATCAACATGCAGCGTGGGTTCACCGCCGTCAAGGCCGCGCTGGAGAACGACGCGCCCGACACCCCGGGAGCCATGCTGGTGCTGGCCGGGCGGCAGCTGATCTCGACGGTCGGTGGAGCTTCGGGGCCGCTGTACGGGACGCTGCTGCGGCGGGCGGGCAAGATGCTCGGCGACGGCACGGAGGTGTCGCGGGAGCGGCTCACCGAAGCGCTGCGGGCGGGAGTCGCGGCGGTCGCACAGCTCGGCGGGGCGAAGGCCGGGGACAAGACGATGCTGGACGCGCTGGAGCCGGCCGTGGAGGCGCTGGGCGAGTCGTTCGCCGCGGCCCGGGAGGCCGCGGAGCGGGGCGCCGCCGCCACCGTGCCGATGCTGGCGCGCAAGGGCAGGGCCAGTTATCTGGGCGAGCGCAGTATCGGGCACCAGGACCCGGGCGCGACGTCGTCGGCCCTGCTGGTCGCCGCCCTCGTCCGGGCCGCGGCGGACGACGGTTCAGGGGAGGCGTCGTGAGCCTGGTGGGCATCGTCCTGGTCTCGCACAGCGCGGAGGTGGCCCTGTCGGTCGCCGCGATGGCCAGGGCACTGTCGGGCGGGGGTGAGACAGCGCCGATCGCCGCCGCGGGAGGCACGGTGGACGGCCGCTTCGGCACCAGCGCCGAGCTGATCTCGAACGCCGCGGCGGAGGTGGACCAGGGCGCGGGGGTGGCCGTGCTGGCGGATCTCGGCAGTGCCGTGCTGACCGTGAAGTCCCTGATCGCGGAGGGCGAGGAACTGCCCGACGGCACACGGCTGGTGGATGCTCCGTTCACCGAGGGCGCGGTGGCGGCGCTCGTCACGGCATCGGCGGGCGCGGATCTGGACGCGGTGGCGGCGGCGGCCACGGAGGCGTACGACTACCGCAAGGTGTGACGCCACGGCGCGCCCGCCGGCGCGCGCTGTGTGTGAGCCGTACGGGGCCGGGACGCGGGTGCGTCCCGGCCCCGTACGGCTCCGTCCGCGTCCGTCACCTCTTCGCCGACGTAGCGCAGCTCACTCCCCGAGCTTATGCAACTAGTTGCACAACCCTCCTCGGACCGTCTACAACTATGACGACCACATTGCGCGAGGAGGCGCCGGATGACCCCGTACCCGCATCTGCTCAGCCCGCTCGACCTCGGGTTCACCACGCTGCCCAACCGGGTCCTGATGGGATCGATGCACATCGGCCTGGAGGAGGCGGAGAACGGCTTCGAGCGGATGGCGGCCTTCTACGCCGCACGCGCCCGAGGCGGCGTGGGCCTGATCGTCACGGGCGGGATCGCGCCCAACGACGAGGGCCGCCCCTACGACGGCGGCGCCAAGCTCACCACCGAGGAAGAGGCCGAGCAGCACCGGACGGTCACCGACGCGGTCCACGCGGCGGGCGGCCGGATCGCGATGCAGATCCTGCACTTCGGCCGGTACGCCTACCACCCGCAGCTCGTCGCGCCGAGTGCGCTCCAGGCGCCGATCAGCCCGTTCGTGCCGAACGCCCTCAGCGACGCGGACGTCGAGCGCACCGTCGACGACTACGTACGGGCCGCCGAGCTGGCGAAGTCCGCCGGATACGACGGCGTCGAGATCATGGGCTCCGAGGGCTACCTGATCAACGAGTTCATCGCGAGCGCCACCAACAAGCGGGACGACCGCTGGGGCGGCACCTACGCCAACCGGACCCGCTTCCCGCGCGAGATAGTCCGGCGCACCCGTGAGCGGGTCGGCGACGACTTCATCATCATCTACCGGCTGTCGATGCTCGACCTGGTGCCGGGCGGCTCCTCGCTCGACGAGGTGGTGGCACTCGCCAAGGAGATCGAGGCGGCCGGTGCCTCGATCATCAACACGGGGATCGGCTGGCACGAGGCCCGGATCCCGACGATCGCGACCTCCGTACCCCGCGGCGCGTACACCTGGGTGACGCAGAAGCTCATGGGCGCGGTCTCGGTGCCGCTGGTCACCAGCAACCGGATCAACACCCCCGAGGTCGCCGAGCGGCTGCTCGCCGAGGGCCGTGCCGACATGGTCTCCATGGCCCGGCCTTTCCTCGCCGACCCGGACTTCGTCGCCAAGGCGCGCGAGGACCGCGCCGACACGATCAACACCTGCATCGGCTGCAACCAGGCCTGCCTGGACCACACCTTCAGCGGCAAGATCACCTCCTGCCTGGTCAACCCGCGCGCCTGCCACGAGACCGAGCTGGTGCTCTCCCCCACCCGGCTCCGCAAGCGCCTTGCCGTCGTCGGCGCCGGTCCCGCGGGACTGTCCTTCGCCGTGTCGGCCGCCGAGCGGGGGCACGAGGTGACGCTGTTCGACGCCGCCGACGAGATCGGCGGGCAGCTGAACGTCGCCAAGCGGATTCCCGGCAAGGAGGAGTTCGAGGAGACGCTGCGCTACTTCCGCACCCAGCTCGAACTGCACGGTGTGGAGGTCCGGCTGGGCACGTTCGCCACGCCGGAGCTTCTCGCGGGCTACGACGAGATCGTCATCGCGACCGGGGTCTCTCCCCGCACCCCCGAGATCGAGGGTGTCGACCACCCGAGCGTGGTCAGCTACCTCGATGTGCTGCGCGACGGGGCCGAGGTCGGTGAGCGCGTGGCGGTCGTCGGCGCCGGTGGCATCGGCTTCGACGTGGCGGAGTTCCTCACGGACGGCGGCGAGGGCGCGAGCCTCGACCCGGAGACGTACTTCCGGCAGTGGGGCGTGGACACGGCCTACGAGACCCCGGGCGGACTCCGCTCCCCCGAGCGTCCGAAGCCGCCGCGCACCGTGCACCTCCTGCAGCGCAAGACCACCAAGGTCGGCGCCGGGCTCGGAAAGACGACGGGCTGGATCCACCGCACCGAGCTCAGGCACCGCGGGGTGACCATGGTCGCCGGGGCGACCTACGACCGCATCGACGACGACGGACTGCACATCACCGTGGACGGCACCTCGGCCGTCCTCGACGTGGACACCGTGGTGCTCTGCGCCGGTCAGGAGCCGAAGCGCGACCTGTACGAGCAGCTGAGCGCCTCGGGCCGCACGGTCCACCTCATCGGTGGCGCGGATGTGGCCGCCGAGCTCGACGCCAAGCGCGCCATCGACCAGGGGACACGCCTGGCCGCGTCGCTCTAGCTCCTGTCCGGTGCGGGCCGGGACCGGTGGTTTCCGGTTCCGGCCCTCACCGGTTCCGGTACGTCGCACGCGCCGTACGCCGCCAGCTCCGGCCGTCGCCTGAAGCCCTGCCGGGGCTGCCTAGGATGCGGTCCATGTCACTCCCGCACGCGATCCTCACCGCCCTGCTCGAGAAGCCGTCGTCGGGTCTGGAACTGACCCGGCGCTTCGACCGCTCGATCGGCTACTTCTGGCAGGCGACGCACCAGCAGATCTACCGGGAGCTCGGAAAGCTGGAGGAGGCGGGGCACATCCGTGCCCTGCAAACCGCCCAGCGCTCGCGAGGCCAGAAGAAGGAGTACGAGGTACTGCCCGCCGGACGGGCCGAGTTGGCGGCGTGGGTGGGCAGGACCGAGGACCCCAAGCCGGTCCGGGACGCGCTGCTGCTGAGGATGCGCGCCGCGGCGGTGGTGGGCACCGGGGGTCTCGAGGCGGAGCTGCGGCGCCACCTGGAGCTGCACAGGCGCCAGTTGGCCGAGTACCTGGACATCGAGGAGCGGCACTTCCCACCGGAGCGCGACTCCGTCGAGGACCGGCTGCGGCACGTGGTGCTGCGGGGCGGTATCGATCTGGAACGGTTCTGGATCCAGTGGCTGACGCACGCCCTGGAGGAGCTCGGAGGGCCATCCGACGAGGGTGGGTGATCACCCGAAGGCGGTCGATTTCGGCTTGCCGCGCCCTGTGCCGCCCCTGAACGGCGATACTGGCCGTCGTGGGACAGACCATGGACAACGGCACGGGGGCTCGGGTGAACCACGCGCACGACACGCCAAGTTGGAACATCGGCGGGAGCGGCGACGCCCGACGCCGGCGCCATGCCGTCGTGATCGGCGGCAGTCTGGCGGGGCTGCTCGCCGCTCATGTGCTCGCGGGGCACGCGGACACCGTCACGGTGGTCGAGCGCGACCGTCTCTCCCCCGGGCCCGAGGCGCGGGCGGGCGTACCGCAGAGCCGCCACCCGCATGTGCTGCTGGAAGGGGGACAGCTCGCGCTCGACGCCCTTCTCCCCGGCTTCATGGCCGGGTTGAGAGCCTCGGGCGCCCCGTGCGTGGGGCTGCCGTCGGACATGGTGCAGTGGCAGAGCGGGCGGTGGTTCCGTCGTACGCCCGCGACCACGCACATCTACACCGGCTCGCGCGCACAGCTCGAACATCTGGTCAGGGAGCGGGTGCTGGCCAATCCGGTGATCTCCCTCGTGGAATCAACGGAAGTCGTCGGGCTCCTCGGGGACTCCTCACGGGTACGGGGGGTGCTGCTGCGCGAGCGCGGCACCGGGGCCGGCTCCGGCGCGGATGAGGGTGCCGGCTCCGGGAGCGGCGGCGAGCCGCGGCCCCTGGAGGCCGATGTGGTCGTGGACGCCTCAGGACACAGCTCGCGCGCCGCGCAGTGGCTCACGGCGATCGAGGCCGAGCCCGCGGCGGAGGAGACCATCGACACGGGTCTGGCCTACGCCTCGCGGATCTATCGCGGCCATGGCGGGTCCCTGGGCACCGACGCCCTCGCCTACTACGTCATCCCCAACCCTCGGCAGGTCCACGGAGGTGGCGTCATCCCCCTGGAGGACGGGACCTACCTGGTCACGTTCTCCGGTCTGCGCGGGGACGAACCGCCGACGGACGAGGCGGGGTTCACGGCCTACGCGAAGCGGCTGCCGCATCCGTTCGTGCACCGGTGGCTGCTGGAGAGCGAGCCGCTGTCGCCCGTGTGGGGCTTCCGGAAGACCTCCAATCTCCGCCGCCGCTACGACCGTCCGGGACGCCGCCCGGCCGGATTCCTCGCGACGGGCGACGCGCTGTGCACGTTCAACCCCGTCTACGGACAGGGCATGTCCGTCGCCGCGATGAGTGCCGTGGCCCTGCGCGACGCGCTGGCCGACCCTCGCCGCACGCCCACGACGCTCCGGGTCCAGCAAACGGTGTGCCGGGCCTCGCGCCAGGCGTGGGACATCTCGGCAGGCTCCGACCGGCAGATGCCGGGAGCGACCGGGAACGCGTTGGCCGCCGGTGCCCTGGACCGGCCCGTCGGCTGGTACCTCGACCGGGTCCAGGAACGCTACGCGGGTGACCCCGTCGTGGGCAGCGCCTTCCGCTCCGTACTGACCCTGCGCGCGCCGGTGACCGCGCTGTTCGCACCCGAGGTCGCCAGGGCCGTGCTGTTCGGCGCGGTCCCGGAGACACCGCAGGAGCCGCCGATGGGCCGAGAAGGGCGGTAGACGGCGGATCGTCGGTGCCGTGTGTTCCACGGGTCGCGGTCCACCCGGGCATCTCGCCCGCGAGTCGCTACGACGTGCTCCGCGCCGCTTCCACCGCATCGGCGACCTGGTTGAAGAACCGCGTGTGCGCCCGGGCGCTGCACGGGCCCTCCGGGTTCCACGGTACGAGGTGCGCTCCTGAAACGGCCTCCTGCCAGGCGGGGTTGGCACGCAGGGCGTCCAGTGGGTGGGCGTTGGCGCGCATGTCGACGAGCAGGATCCGCGCGGCCAGGGCGGGGACTTCGGACCAGTCGACCGCCGACCAGTGCGTGCTGGAACCTCCCTGAGGGTTCAGCACGTCGACTCCGAAGCCGGCGAGTTCACGCAGATCGGGCCAGGCGTACGGCTTCGCGAGATAGGCGCCTTCCGCGGAGGCGGGTGACAGCGCGAGCACAGTGGGACGCGCCTCGGGCACGCCCAGAGCCGCCTGGTCACGCAGGCGCGCCTCCGCGCGGGCGAGCGGCAGGGCCATGGCCGTCTCGCCGTCGGCCCCCAGCTCACGGGCCAGTTCGGCGAAACGGGCGCGGACCGCGGCGAGTGACCGACCCTGGCCGACGTCGAGCACGACCAGCGGAACGCGCTCCTCGATGTGTTTGGCCGTGTCGGGATCGAGGGCGTATACCTGTCCGCCGCCGTAGGTGACGGCGACGACGAGGTCGGGTTCGCCGCGGAGCAGTGCACCGGAGTCGAGCCCCGCCCCGGACCCGAGGTAGGCGATGCCCTCC
Source organism: Streptomyces sp. NPDC019396 (assembly GCF_040632375.1). NCBI lineage: Bacteria > Bacillati > Actinomycetota > Actinomycetes > Kitasatosporales > Streptomycetaceae > Streptomyces > Streptomyces sp. NPDC019396. The sequence continues at coordinate 61,167 of NZ_JBEYBS010000010.1, forward strand.
ACGGGCAGTCCCGCGGCTTTCACCGGGTCGGGGCCGTCACCGTCGTGGTTCGACCCGAACAGCCCTGCCGGCCGTATGCCGTGGTCCCAGAGGCTCGCTCCGGCCTGTACGTACGTGACGGCCCTACGTGGCCGCCGAGTCGCCGTCGCCAGATGGCCACGGTCGTCGAGAAAGCTCCAGTTCCCCTGCCGCTCCATGATCCGTGCACTCCTGCCCGTCGCCTGCCGGTGCGTGCGAGGGTCTCCTGCCCAGGGATCGGGAGGCTCGAACAGCGGCTCAGTTACCGTTCGGCGCCGCCCCGCCACACGGTGGTGGTGTTGCAGAATTCCTTGATGCCGTGCCCGGACAACTCCCGCCCGTATCCGGAGCGTTTGACACCGCCGAAGGGCATGGCAGGGTGCGAGGCGGTCATTCCGTTGACGAACACCCCGCCCGCCTCAAGGTCCCTGACGAAGCGGGCCACTTCTTCCTCGTCTCGGGTCCACACGTTCGAACTCAGCCCGAAGGGCGAGTCGTTGGCTGTCCGTACCGCTTCGTCGAGATCGGCGACCCGGTACACGGTGGCCACCGGCCCGAAGGTCTCCTCGCGGTGGATCCGCATCCGGGGTGTGATCCCGGTGAGGACGGTGGGGAGGTAGTACCAGCCTCGCGGATACGCCTCGGGCCTGCCCGCCCCGCAGAGCGCCCCGGCACCGAGCCGCAGGGCGTCGTCGACCAGCGCCTCCAGGTCGGCGCGTCCCTGCTCGCTGGCCAGCGGGCCGATGTCGGTGGACTCCTCCAGCGGGTCCCCCACGGTCAGCCCCTCCATCCGGGCGGTGAAGCGCTCGGTGAAGGTGTCGTACACGTCCTCGTGCACGATGAAGCGCTTGGCGGCGATGCAGGACTGGCCGTTGTTCTGGACGCGTGCGGTCACCGCCACCCTGGCGGCCTTGTCGACGTCGGCGGAGGGCATGACCACATAGGGGTCGCTGCCCCCGAGTTCCAGGACGGTCTTCTTCACCTCGTCACCGGCGATGGAGGCGACGGAGCGGCCCGCGGGTTCGCTTCCGGTGAGGGTCGCCGCGGCCACCCTCACGTCCCGCAGCACCCCCTCCACCTCGGCGGAGCCGATCAGCAGGGTCTGGAAGCAGCCCTCGGGGAAGCCGGCCCGGTGGAAGAGGTCCCCCAGGTACAGCGCGGTCTGCGGCACGTTCGAGGCGTGCTTCAGCAGCCCGGTGTTGCCCGCCATCAGCGCGGGCGCGGCGAATCGTACGACCTGCCACAGCGGGAAGTTCCACGGCATCACGGCGAGCACGACACCCAGCGGGCGGTAGCGGACGAAGGCCCGTGACGCACCCGAGTCCGCGGCTTCCTCGTCCGGCACGGCTTCGTCGGCGAGCAGCCGTTCGGCGTGTGCGGCGTACCAGCGCATCGCCTTCACGCACTTGGCCGCCTCCGCCCTGGCGGCCGTGATGGGTTTGCCCATCTCGCGGGTCATGGTGCGCGCGATGTCGTCCTGATCCTCCTCGAGGAGCCCCGCGGCTCGTTTGAGCAGCCGCGCACGCTCTCCGAAGCCCGTGACGCGGTACTCGAGGAAGGCCTCATGGGCGGCCGCCAGGCGCTTCTCGATCCCCTCGGGCCCGAGGGGATCGAAGGTCTTGAGCGTCTCACCGGTCGCGGGATTCACCGACGCGATGGGCATGGCTGTGTCCTCCTTGGACTCGCACCTACGACCCTGCCGCGCACGGAAGGACGGCGCAACGCGGGGGCTTGGTGGCCGTGACGAGCGAGGCGCGGCCGCCACCCCTTCAGCGGATCACTCTCCGGGGCATCCGCGCGCCGCCGGATTGGCCAGCTGATCGGGTCCCGCGCGCCACACTGGCGTGACACGGCGTACCGGAGCGATGGCGGAGGGTAGGACCGGGCGCCAGACTCGGCGCCATGGCCAAGCGCAGTGCCGGTTTGCTGATCTTCCGTGCCGCGGGCCCGGAGGTGGAGGTGCTGATCGCGCACATGGGCGGGCCTTTCTGGGCATCCCGTGACGCGGGCGCCTGGTCGATCCCCAAGGGGGAGTACGGCCCTGAGGAAGAACCCGAGGCCGCCGCACGCCGCGAGTTCGAGGAGGAACTCGGCCTGCCCGCACCGGCCGGGGAGCGCCTGTCGCTCGGTGAGAGCCGCCAACCGGGCGGCAAGCTCGTCACCGTCTGGGCCGTCGAGGGCGATCTCGACCCGGAGCGGCTGGAGCCCGGCATGTTCAGCATGGAGTGGCCGCCCCGGTCCGGGGTCCTGCGCGAGTTCCCCGAGATCGACCGGGTCGGCTGGTTCTCGCTGGAACGGGCCGCCGAGCTGCTCGTTCCCGGCCAGCGGATCTTCCTCGACCGCCTTGCCCATCACATACGCCAGGAGGGCCGCCGACAGCGGCCCTCCACCTCTGATTGATCCGAGGAGTACCCCCGTGTCCCTGTCCCTCTTCCTGCCTCGCCTTTCCCGTCTCCGTGAGTGCCCCTTCCCCAGGACGTTCGCCAGGACCTTCGCCGTGACCGGAGCGGCAACCCTGCTCGCCACGCTTCCGGGCACCGCCACCGCCCGTAGCTCCTCCGAGGGTTCGGTGACCGCGGACGAACTGCTGGCCAAGGTGCGGACCTGCACCCGAATATCCGACGGCCTGTACCGCAGCGACGCGACGGAACCCGCGGACATACCGGTGTGCGGCACGCCGGACGTGGTGTTCTGGAAGGCGGACATGGACATCGACTGCGACGGGCAGTACTCCGCGCGCTGCAACGACGACACGGACCCGAGTTTCCAGCCCCAGACCGCTTTCGCGCAGTCCGACGGGGACTACCTCAGCTCCGAGGGGCTGCCGTTCGTGGTGGTGCCCGTGGCGAGCGACCTGTGGGAGCCCTTCTCGTCCGGGATCAGCGGCGGCAGCGTCGTGGCCGTGGTCTACGGCGACAGGGTGCAGTACGCGGTCGTCGGGGACACCGGACCGCACGACATCATCGGCGAGGCCTCCTACGCGACGGCCGAGCGCCTCGGCATCGAACCGGGCCCCGAGGGCGGGGGCGCCGACTCCGGCGTCACGTACATCGCGTTCCGCGGCTCGCATGTCTCTCCGATCGAGTCCCATCAGGACGCGGTCACGTTGGGTGACGAGCTGGCCAGGGAGTTCGTCGGTCGCCAGGTACGAAGCGGGGACGGGGTCGAGGATGAAGACTGAAGGGGAAACCGGAGACGGGGACTGACGGATCGAAGAAGGGACAGGGCCATGCTGGGTGACAGCAGAGCGTTCAGCGGCTTCTCGACCGATGACATCGGGAGGGCGAAGGAGTTCTACGGCGAGACGCTCGGTCTGCGAGTGTCCGAGGAACACGGGCTGCTCACGCTGCGTCTCGCCGGGGACACCACCGTGCTGGTCTATCCCAAGGGGGACGGCCACACACCGGCGACCTTCACGGTGCTGAACTTCCCGGTGGACGACATCGAGCGGACGGTCGACGCGCTCGTGGGGCTCGGGGTGGTCTTCGAGCGCTACGAAGGCTTCGGCCAGGACGAGCGCGGTATCGCCCGCCAGGAGGGTCCCGCCATCGCCTGGTTCAGGGATCCCGCGGGCAACGTCCTGTCCGTGCTCCAGGAGTAGCTCCCCCGCCATGGATCCCGTGCAGGCGCTGGACCGGATCGCGTTCCTGCTGGAGCGGTCCGGGGCTCCGACCTACCGGGTACGGGCCTTCCGGGCGGCGTCGGCCGCGGTCGCGGCGCTCGGCGAGGACGAGGTGCGGGCACGTGCCGCGGCCGGTGCGCTGGAGTCGGTGCGGGGCATCGGCCCCAAGACCGCCCAGGTCGTGCGGGAGTCGCTGGCCGGCGAGCTGCCCGCGTATCTGCGGCGGCTGGAGGAGGACGTGACCGGCCGGCCCGACGGGGATGCCGGGCGACGGCTGCGGGCGGCACTGCGCGGCGACTGCCATCTGCATTCGGACTGGTCGGACGGTGGTAGCCCGATCGAGCTGATGGGGCGGACCGCGGCGGCCATCGGGCACGAGTGGGCGGTGCTCACCGACCACTCCCCCAGGCTCACCGTGGCACGCGGGCTGCCCGCGGAACGGCTTCGGGAACAGCTCGACGTGGTGGCGGATCTCAACAGGACCTGGGCACCTTTCCGGCTGCTGACCGGGATCGAGTGCGACATCCTGCCGGACGGCACGCTTGACCAGGATTCCGAGCTGCTGGCCCGGCTCGACGTGGTGGTGGCGTCGGTGCACTCCCAGCTGCGTATGGCGGCGCGACCCATGACCCGCCGGATGCTCGCGGCGGTCCGCAGCCCGCTCGTGGACGTGCTGGGTCACTGCACGGGGCGCCTGCTGAAGGAACGGCACGGGGTCTCCGGCAGGCCGGAGTCGGAGTTCGACGCCGAGGCGGTTTTCGCGGCATGCGCGGAGTCGGGGACGGCGGTGGAGATCAACAGCCGTCCTGACCGGCTGGACCCGCCACGGCGTCTGCTGCGCCGCGCCGTGGCGGCGGGGACGCTGTTCGCGATCGACTCGGACGCGCACGCGCCGGGCCAGCTCGACTGGCTGTCGGCCGGGTGTGCCCGGGCCGAGGAATGCGGGGTGTCCGAGGACCGGGTCATCACCGCCTGGACAGCCGACGAGCTGCTCCACTGGACGAGGACCCGGGAGGTGCCGGGGGCATGAGCGGCCGGGCCGTGCCATTCGGTCGCCGAAGTGCGACCTTGGAAGGAGAACGTCTCCGTCCATGCCAGCGCGAGAGAGGACGGTGACCACCGTGAAGGTCGCCGACAGGCACGAGGAAGTGTCGGTGCAGCTCACCGGCTCGCCCCAGGACGCGGACGCCGTCTTCGGCGCGCTGCTCGCCGCGTACCCCTGCGACCGCGACGCCGAGGAGCACGTCCACGAGGCGGGCCACGGCCACCCCACCGTGTGGTCCGCAACCTATGACGTGGCCCCCGCCGACACCGCCGCTCCGGTGGCGGCCACCTCGCTCGGGTCACCCGTGGCCGCCGAGCTCTCCGGCTCGTACCCCGCGGTGGACCGCCTCGCCAAGGCGCTCACCCTCGGCTTCGCGGTCGAGGTGGAACACGCGGTGTCGGGCGACGGGGAGAAGCAGCTCCGGCTGCTGCTGCGGTCCACGGAAGGGGGATAGGGTGACACGCGTGGAAAACGCACGTTCGACGGGGCCGACGGGCTTCAGGTAGCCCGCCAGGAGATACCTGGCGGTCGCTGCGAACGGAGTCCGGTGTCACGCACCGCCCACCACCTTCGGCCTCCCTACGGCCACCGTGGAAACGGCCGTTCGCCAGGCGATGCCTGGCATTCCAGCGTTCTCCACGATCTCAGGTACAGCGCCCGCGATTTCGCCGACGCGATACGAGAGTCCAGGAGACCTCGACCCCGCGTGATCCGCCGCACGGTGAATGTCCGCTCGTGGCCTCGCTTCCAGCGGGACCGCTCCGTCGCCGAGTGGTCCGCTGCGGAGGAACGCCGGGAGCGCCAGCGGCTGCGCACCCAGGTGGAGACTGCCCTGAAGCTGGTGAACTCCACCGCGGACGACCTCACACCGGATGCCGCGGAGACCGTGGACATCCCTCCGGCGCGGCACCGACGCAACGCCCTCTGGCTCGCGTAGCCGGCGCCCGAGTCTCAGGACGCCTCGACGGCCGTCTCGATGCACCGGGCGAAGGCGTCAACGTCCTTGCGTGCGGCGCTCGGATCGTTCGCACCGTCGGCGAGGAAGGCGAGGACCTCGTCGACGTACCGGTCGATCACGACGGTCGCCTGGAACTGTCCGGCCATGGTCCCTCCCTGCTCGCTCGTGCCCAAAACCCCGGCGTTTCCCAGCCTCGCAGACACCGGGCCGAGGCACCCGCGCGGTGCGCGGGTGCCGGTCCGTTCGGGTGACGGGCCGTCGCTCCAGGCGTGGCTTCAGGCCCCCAGGCGTACGGGCAGCTCCTGCACGCTGTTGCCGACGAAACTTGCGTGTCGCGTGAGTTCCGGCTCCGGCAGGGCCAGGTCGAGGCCGGGGAACCTGGCGAACAGCCGCTCCAGGGCGATGGTCGCCTCCATGCGGGCCAGTGGGGCGCCGAGGCAGTAGTGCGGGCCGTGGCCGAGTGAGAGGTGGCGGGCCTCTGAGGCGCGGCTGACGTCGAAGCGATCGGCTTCCTCCCCGTGGGCCGACTTGTCACGGCCGGCGGCGGAGTAGCCGGCCAGGACCGGGGTGCCCTTGGGGATGACCGTGCCGTCGACGGTGAGGTCCTTCGTCGGGTAGCGGAACGGGAAGTAGCTGACCGGGCTGTCCCAGCGCAGGGTCTCCTCCACGACGTCGGCCCAGCTCGCCTTGCCGTCCTGTACGAGCGCCAGCTGATCGCGGTGGGCGCACAGCGCCCGGACCGCGTTGGTGATCAGGTTCAGCGTGGTCTCGTGCCCGGCGATGATCATCAGCAGCAGGGTGCCGATCAGTTCGTGCTCGCTGAGGCGGTCTCCGTCCTCCTCCCGGGCCGCGATCAGCGCACTGGTGAGGTCGTCGCCGGGGTCGGCCATCCGGGCGGTGGCGACGGCGGTGAGCACGGCGACCAGTTCGCGGTTGGCGGCCATGGCCTCCTCGGGTCCGATGTCCGTGGCGACGACCTGGTTCGACAGGTGGTGCAGACGCTCGTGGTGCTCCGGGTCCACGCCCAGCAGTTCGCAGATGACTCCCATGGGCAGCGGCATGGCGAAGTGCCGCCGCAGGTCGGTCACACCGTCCCCGTCCGCCGCGGCGGCCTCGAGGCCGTCCAGCAGCGATGCGGTGACGGTCTCGATGCGCGGCCTCAGTTCCTCCACCCGGCGCGCGGTGAAGGCCTTGCTCACCAGCACCCGCAGCCGCCGGTGGTTGGCTCCGTCGGCTGTGGTCATGCCCTGGACGGTCGCGAAGGTCTTCAGCGGCCAGCCGTCGGCGATCCGGCCCTCGCGCAGTTCGGTGAAGTGCTCGGCGCCCTTGGCGACGTCGGGGTGGGCCAGGAACTCCTTCAGCGCGTCATGTCCGAGTACCGCCATGCCCGCGATGTCCCCGGGCAGGACGACCGGTGTCACGGCACCGCGGGCCAGCAGCCTCGCGTTGTCCGCGTGCGGGCAGCCACCGGCCGGGTCCATCCGGTGCGGGGACATGGGTGAGGTGTTCAACGGAGGTCTCCTGTCTGTGGTGCCGTCGGCTGTGGCGCGGCGTGCGCCGCCACAGGTGCGAGGGGCAGCTGAGGGTCGGTGAACCGGACCGGGAGCGCGGCGAGGCCCTTCGTCCAGGGCGAGGAGATCCAGGACAGCTCGGTTTCCGGCACGGCCAGTTCCAGGTCGGGCAGACGGTGCCGGATGGTGTCCACCGCGGTCCGGGTGATCAGCCGGGCGGGGTCCTGGGCCGGGCAGGTGTGCGGACCCGCGCCGAATGCCAGATGGGAGCGGTTTCCGGCTATCGGGCCGCCATCCGGGGGCAGTACGGCCGGGTCGGCGTTGGCTGCGGCGAGTCCGAGGACGAGCATGTCGCCGGCCCTGATGTACTGCCCGCCGAACTCCACGTCCCGGATGGCGTAGCGCGCAGGGAAGTTCTGCGTCGGTGGGAAGCGCCACAGCACCAGGTCGAGTGCGTCGTCCACGCTGAGGTGACCGCCCGAGAGCGAGGAGCGGAATGCCGGGTCGCACAGCAGGATGCGCAGCGTCGTGGCGATCCAGTTCACGGTGGTCTGGTTGCCCGCCACGAACATCACCACGAGGTTGTGCAGCACTTCGTCGTCGGTGAGCTCCGCGGGATGGTGCAGCAGTGCCGAGGTGATGTCCTGTCCCGGGCTGCGCCGCTTCTTCTCTATGACGGCGCGCAGGATGGTGGCGAGGCGCCGGCTGGCGTTGGCCGAGTCGGCGTTGCCGACGACCATGCCCGCGATGGCCTGCACGAAGCGCTGGCCGGTGCGCTCGTCCAGACCGAGCACACCGGTGATGGCCTGCATGGGCAGCCGGCGCGCGTAGTGCGGCACGAGATCGGCCTCACGACGCCCGGCGAACGAGGCGATCAGCCCTTCCGCGGTGGCCCGGACGCTGCGGCGCAGTTCGTGTCCGTTGACCCCGGCGAGCGCGTCGGAGACCGCGGCGCGCATTCTGCGGTGCTGCTGCCCGTCCGCGTACAGCAGCGCGGGACGCCAGCCGACCATCGGCAGGATCGGGGAGTCGGGTGGCACCCGCCCCTCGCGCAGCAGGGTCCAGTGGCGCGGGTCGTGCGAGAAGTCCTGCTCCTGACGCGTGAGTTGGAGCAGCTCGCGGTGTCCGAGCACCAGCCATGCCCGGATTCCGGGTGCGACGGTGACGGGAGCCACCGGTCCGTGCTGCTCCCGGAGCTCCTCGTAGAGGGCGGGCATGGCATCACCGTGGAGGTGCCCGTACAGCGCCGTGGCGGGGCAGCGTCCGTGCCGTGGGGTCATGCGGACTCCGTCACGTCGATGAGATGCCGCAGGAGCGCGATCAGCGCGCGTACGGACGAGGTGGCTTCACGGGCGTCGCAGAACACCAGCGGGGTGTCGGGGAGCAGGTCGAGTGCGGTGCGCAGCTCGTCGTCGGCGATCCTGGGGCTGCCGGGGAACACGTTGACCGCGACGGCGAACGGCAGCCCGAGGTCCTCGAGATTGCCCAGCGCGTCGAAGGACGACTCCAGGTCGCGGGTGTCGACCAGCGCGAGCGCGCCGAGCGACCCCTTGGCGAGATCGCGCCACGCGGGCAGGAAGCGGGGCTGGCCGGGGGTGCCGAAGAGGTAGAGCACCAGTTCCCCGTCGATGGTGATCCGGCCGAAGTCCAGGGCGACGGTGGTGGTCGTCTTGGACTGGTCCGGCGTGGTGTCGACACGGGCCCCGGCGCGGGTCATCACCGCCTCGGTGGAGAGCGGTTCGATCTCCGAGACGGTCCCGATCAGGGTGGTCTTGCCGACGCCGAGCGGGCCGACGACGAGGATCTTGGCCGCGCCCATGACCCCGGAGGTGAGGTACTTGCCCGGTGACGGGGGCGTCCCCGGCGCCGCTGGTGCCTGGGCCCCGGGGCCCGGGGCCGCCGGCGCTGCCTGTGCCGGGGTCCCCGGAGACGCCGCCGGGGGCCCGAGCGGGGTCCCCGCCGGTGTCCCTGGCGGTCGCGGTGTCCCGGCCGTTGCCTCAAAGGCGGCTTTCGAGGCCATGTAGGACCTTTCTCAGCATGGTGACATCGGCTCGTTCTGCTGCGGGGATCGGCGGGCGGATCACGATCAGACCCCACGTGAGGAGGTCGGTGAGCAGCACCTGGACCACCGACGACGGCTGGCCGAGATGCGCGGCCACCTCGGCGACCGACAGCAGCCCCTGGCAGTGCGCCAGGATGCTCACGTGCTCCGGTTGGAGGGATGGCGGATAGGCCGCGTCCGTGGCCATCACCAGGGTTTCCCAGGCGAGCGGCTCCCCGCCCGTGCCCGCCCGGCCACCGGTGATCACATACGGCCGTACCGCCGAGGTGGTCCTTCTCTCCGGGTGTTCGGTCATGACGAGGGGTTCAGCGGAGCCACCGGGTCCCTCGGCTGGGTGCTCAGGTGCGCGCCGATCTGTGCGACGAGCAGCTGCATCTGCTGGGCGACCAGGCCGATGTCGGCGCCCGTGTCGGTGGCGACACCGAGGTGCGCGCCGAATCCGGCCTGGGTGAACAGCACGAATCCGTGGTCGGACTCCAGCATGAGCTGGCGCACCCCGGCCGCGCTGCCGAACAGGAGCCCCGCGGTGGACCGTCCGGTCATGGTCATGGCGGCACAGGCGGCAGAGAGCGATTCGGCCTCGGCGACGCTCAGTTCGGCCACGGGTCCCGACAGGTTGGGCGCGGACGCGTGGCCGAGCCGCAGCCCGTCCTCCGAGACCACGACGGCATGCCTGACGCCCGGGATCTCCGTCAGCGGTCGCAGCATCCAGCCCAGGTCGGGCAGCTTGGTGATGGTTCCGGTCACAGCCGGCCTCCCTCGTGGTCGGGTCCTTCGGGCGTCCTGCTGTTCTCCGCCTCGGCTCGGCCGCGCCGTGTCCCGGAGAGCACATCGGCGATCGAGGCGCGGGCATCCTCCGGGGTCCACGGGCGCTCGTCGGACATGGTGGGCGGCGCTGCGGCCGCGACCGCCGGTGGTGTCCACGTGGTCTGGTGCACGGCTGCCTCCCGGGCGCCGCGGCGGCTGCGGCGTCTCGGCAGGCCGCTGCCCGCCGGCTCGTCCGCCGTCCCGGATGCGGTCTCCGCGTCTGCCGCCACGTACCCCGCTGCCGTGGCGGTGCGCGCGGACGAGGGCCGGAACGGCGGCGGTTCGGTGAGCAGCCGGTGCGGTACGAAGGCGACGGCGCGGGTGCCTCCGTAGGCGGACGCCCCGGTCAGCTCCACCTGGAAACCGAGCTCGCGGGTCCAGCGGCCGACACAGGCGAGCCCGAGCCGGGGCACGGCTCCGAGCTGTGTCAGGTCCAGGTCGTCACGCAGCCGTGCGGCCGCCTGTTGCAGCACGTCGGGCGGCATACCGAGGCCCGCGTCGTCGATCCCGACGACGGCGCCGGCGCCGACCTCGCTGATGGTGACGACGACATGGCTGCTGGAGGGTGAGAACACCGTCGCGTTCTCGAGGAGTTCGGCGATCGCGTGCATCAGGCCCTCGACGGCGGGCGCCACCACGTGGAGCATCTGTCCGCCGTGGATCTCGACGCGGCCGAACTCCACGATGCGCGACTGGGCACCCCGTACACAGTCGTAGAGGGACACCGGGCGGGTCTCCCGGCGGGCGGGCCAGACACCGCACATCACCAGCAGGGTCTGGGCCTTGCGGGTCATCTGCGCGGCGGCGTGGTCGGCCTTCATGACCTCGGCCATCAACAGGGGGTCGTCGATGGATCGTTCGACGCGGTCGAGTACCTGCTGCTGCACCGTGGCCATGGCGTGGACGGAGCGGGCGACGGACTCGAAGGCCGTCTGCACGGAGTCCCGCAGGGTGCGCTCCCTGCGTACGGCCTCGTCGGAGCCGAGTGCCTCGACGACGGATTCAAGGGCACGGGCGAAGTCCTCACCGGTGTCGGAATCCGGGCCGAGAGGGCCGGGTACGCCTTCGGGCCGCTGTCCCCGGCGGAGCCGCTCGGTGACGGCCGGCGCGCGTACCGCGGCCAGATGCTCGACCTCGGCGGCCCGGGCGGCCGCCAGCCGGCGGGCGCGCCCCAGCGAGCGGCGCAGCGTCAGCGCCCAGAAGAGGAATGCGGAAGCGGCCACGGCACAGCCGCCCGCGATGCTCAGCAGGGTAACCATGATGTGACGACTCGGTGGACCGCGACCACGGAGTACGAGCCCCTTCCCAACCACGTCGGATGAAACAGCCCCTCGGCGATCGGGAGCAGTCAAATCTTACGATCAACCGGGCGCGTCCGAACGCCAGTTGGGCAAGTCCTTTCTGTCTCCGTCCCCTATTCCCCCATTTCCCTATTCCGCCATTCCGCCATTCCGCCATTCCGCGCTCCCTGGCCGTCCAATCCTGCCGCTGTCGCCTGCCGAGGTCAGCCGGCCGCCCCACCCGCCTCGCTCAGCACGCCGATCAGCCGGGCGACCGTCGCGGTCATCGCCGCCCTGCCGGCCGACAGATAGGCGCGGGAGTCGACCGCGTCGGCGTCGGCCGCCAGCCGGGCGCGGATGGCCCGGGTCATGGCGAGGTTCAGCGCCGTGCCGATGTTGATCTTCGCCATGCCACCCCGGACCGCCGCCGACAGCTCCCCGTCCGGGACCCCCGACGATCCATGCAGCACCAGCGGCACATCCACGGCCGCGCTCAGCCTGGCGAGCAGCCCGTGGTCGAGCGCTGCCGTGCGTGTCGTCATCGCATGGGAGCTGCCGATGGCCACGGCGAGGGCATCCACTCCCGCCGCGTGGACGAAGCCACGGGCCTCGTCCGGGTCGGTACGCGCACCGGGTGCGTGGGCGTCCCGTGGCGCGGCGCCGTTCTTGCCGCCGACCTCGCCCAACTCGGCCTCGATCCAGAGGCCATGGGCGTGCGCCCACTCGGCGGCGGCGCGGGTCGCGGCGAGATTCCCCTCGAACGGCAGCCGCGACGCGTCGTACATCAGCGAGCTGAAACCGGCCTCGGCCGCCTGGCGGAGCAGCTCGCCGCTGGTGACGTGGTCCAGATGGAGCGCGACCGGCACGGTGGCGTCCCGGGCCGCTTCCAGTGCGGCGCGCGCGAGGGGGCGCACCCGGCCGAGGCGGTATCTCACGGCGTTCTCGCTGATCTGGAGGATGACCGGGGAGTCTGCCGACTCCGCCCCGGCGACGACGGCTTCGGCGTGTTCGAGCGTGATGATGCTGAACGCGGCCACGGCGCGGCGGTCCTGGGCCGCCTCCGCGACCAGCGTTCCGGTGTCGGCGACGGGCACGGTCAGCCTCCGGGGAGTATGACGGAGCGGCTGAGGTGACGCGGGTGGTCCGGGTCCAGGCCGCGCGCCCCGGCCACGGCGACGGCCAGACGCTGGACCCGCACCAGCTCGGCCAGCGGGTCGAGGTGACCGGCCACCCACATGGCGCCGGTGGCCCGCACCTCGTCGGCGAGTCCCGGCGGCGGCGCACCGATCATCCAGGTGGCGGTGCCGCGCGTGGTGACACTGATCGGGCCGTGGCGGTACTCCATCGCCGGGTAGGCCTCCGCCCACGAGGCCGAGGCCTCCCGCACCTTGAGCGCCGCCTCGCTCGCCAGCCCCGCGGTCCAGCCCCTGCCCAGGAAGGTGAACTGCGTGCACTCGGCGAGACCCGGGGACAGCGGCAGGGCGAGTGCCGCCCGGGCGTCGTCCACGACGGCGCCCGTGTGCCGTCCGGCGTGGGCCCGCAGGAGGGTGAGCGCCGAGGTCGCGAAGCGGGTCTGGACCACGGATTCCTCGTCGGCGAAGTCGAGGACGATGACATCGTCGGCGAGCGCCGTCACCGGGGAGGCGGGGTCAGCGGTGAGCACGGTGGTGCGGGCCCTCCCCCGCAGCCCCCCGAGGAGGTGCAGCACCTCGGTGGTGGTGCCGGAGCGGGTGAGCGCGACGACGCGGTCGTAGTGCCGGTGCGGGGGGAACTCGGAGGGCGGGTACGCGTCCGACTCGCCCTGCCCGGCCGCTTCGCGCAGCGCGGCGGCGGCCTGGCTCATGTACAGCGAGGTCCCGCAGCCGGTGAACGCCACGCGCTCGCCCTGACCGGGGAGCAGCCCCGCCCTGCCGGCGGCCAGCTCCGCCGCGCGCTCCCAGCATTCCGGCTGGCTGGCCAGTTCGTTCGCGATATGACCCATCACCATGCTCCACCCTCCGGGCTACGCCCACCCATGCGCTTTTCTGCAAAGTACTGCTCTTTTTCAATCAACTTCAAGCATGCGGCAAGGAGTCATGTGCGTTAGGGTCACAGCCAGCGATCAAGGACGCGGAGCACGTCCGGGGAAGGGAGCCACGGTGTCGCGCGACGCCCGCTGGAAGGAACTGCTGGAACTGCTGGTCGAGCGGGGCCGGCTGGACGTCGACGAGGCCGCGGCGGCGCTGGACGTATCGGCCGCCACCATCCGCCGCGACTTCGACCAGCTCGCCGAACAGCAGATGCTCGTCCGCACCCGCGGCGGCGCCGTCGTGCACGGCGTGTCGTACGAGTTGCCCCTGCGCTACAAGACCTCCCGGCGCGCGGCGGAGAAGCAGCGCATCAGCGCGGCGGTGGCCGCGCTGATCGCACCGGGCACCGCCGTGGGCTTCACGGGCGGCACCACGACCACCGAGGTGGCCCGGGCACTGGCGGCCCGGCCCGATCTCGCCTCGGGATCACCCGCTCTGACCATCGTCACCAACGCGCTCAACATCGCCAACGAACTGGCCATCAGACCCCAGTTCAAGATCGTCGTCACCGGCGGGGTGGCCCGCCCTCAGTCCTACGAGCTCATCGGCCCACTCGCCCACGCCGTGCTCAGCCAGATCACGCTCGACACCGCCGTGCTCGGGGTCGATGCCTTCGACGCGGAGCACGGCGCGGCTGCTCACGACGAGGCCGAGGCCGCGATCAACCGGCTGCTGTGCGAGCGGGCCGAGCGGGTGGTGGTGGCCGCGGACTCGACCAAGCTCGCGGCTCGCGCCTTCGCCCGTATCTGCGGCACCGGCCAGGTGGACACGCTGGTGACCGACGCGGCCGTCCCCGACGAGACCGCCGCCGCGTTCGAGGACGCCGGGGTGACGGTCATCCGGGCCTGACCCGCACCGGCCGACGGTGCTGACCGCCGACCGTCCTGACGCCGTCCGGCAGGCGACATGCCGGCTGGCTTGGCTATAACTGAACGATGATCATCCATGTGGTCCCGCTCGACGACTGGCTCGCCATTCCCGAACGCCCGTACGCCCCGCCGTCCTTCGCCGCCGAGGGCTTCATCCACTGCTCCCCCGACGAGGCGACGACCCTGGCCGTCGCCGACGCGTACTACCGCGACACGCCCGGACCGCTGATGGCGCTGCTGATCGACGAGCACCGGCTGCGCTCACCCGTGCGGCGTGAGCCGGCAGGCTCCTCACCGCCACCGGGCGTCGCTCCGGACACACTGTTCCCGCATGTGTACGGGCCGATCGACCGCGAGGCGGTTCAGGGGCTGCTGGAGATCCGGCGCGACACACAGGGGCGGGCGGTCGAGTTCACGCCCTGGGCCTGAACGCGGCCCCCGGTCAGCTCCTGAAGTCCTCGGGCGGCCGCCATCGGCCGGCCGCGCCTTCCGGGATGAGCCGGTCCACGACATCCTCCAGCTCGGCACACGCCTGTTCGATCCGTCGGCGGATCGTCCGCTGCTCCGTCACGATCGCCGACAGCAGCAGCCCGGTCAGCGCCACGGAGCCGTTCAGCGCCTGCAAGGTGCCCATGACCGCGAGGAGACTGTGCCCGGCGAACGGCCCCGCGTGGTCGGTCGCGGCCGAGATCGCCAGCACGGACACGACCAGCACGCAGGGGGCGGTGCCCCGCAGCTCGAAGCGCAGCGCCGCCCAGACCAGCAGGGGGAACACCAGGAACAGCAGCGACGCCGCGCTCGTGGTGCTGACGCGCGCCACGGCCGCGGTGCTGAGCAGGAGCGCCGCGGCCTCGGCCCAGCGTGCGAGGGGCACGCCGACGGGCCAGCGGATCCTCCGGGCCACCAGCAGCAGCGGCGTGACCACCAGCACACCCATGGCGTCGCCCGTCCACCACGCCGACCAGACCGGCCAGAAGTCGTCGGGCGTGATCTGGCCGGACGCCATCAGCACGAGGGACGCCGCGGTCGCGCTGATCAGCATCCCCGCCAGGGCGCCCAGGAACACGAGAGCGAGCCCGTCCCTCAGCCGGTCGAGCTGGGGACGGAAGCCGACCCGGCGCAGCATCAGATAGGCGACCACCGGCGCCAGGGTGTTCCCGGCGAGGATGCCGAGCACATGGGGGCGGAACGGGGTGATGGCCAGGATGACGAAGAGGGTGCCGAGTGCGATGCCCGGCCAGACCCGCAGCCCGAACCAGAGCAGTGCGGCCAGTGCGATTCCGGTGGGTGGCCACAGCGGGGTGACGATCGCGCCTTCGACACTCACCCGGAGCGTCAGTCCGAGCCGCGCCGCCGCGTAGTAGGCGAGGGCGACGGCGATCATCAGCAGCACCACCGCGCCGTAATGCCGGAGAATCCTGGTGCGGACCACACCTCATCACACAACGTCCCCCGGCCGGGCGCACGTCCTGAGCCGGGCGCCCCCGCGGAGAGCCGCCGCGTCGCCGCCCGGGTCAGGCCGTCGTGGGCGTGTCAGCCCACCCGTCCGTTCGACGTAGGCGGCGCGGCGGCGTCATGGCGCAGGACGAGTACGGCCGCGTCGTCCTTGTGGGCCGTGAACTCGGCCGCCGTCATCACTTCCGCGGCGAGCTCATCGGCATCGGCGCCGGCGGCCGCCCCCTGCCCCACCAGCCGGATCACCCTGTCGAGCCCCGCGTCGAGCGGCACGGTCGGCCCTTCGATCACCCCGTCGGTGAGGAGCACGAAGGCTCCCGCCCGAGTGAGCCTGCGCCTGGTCACCGGATACTCCTCGCCCGGCTGCACCCCGAGCGGCAGTCCTCCCTCGTCCTGGGCGGCGCCGCTGCGGCCGTCGTCCGTGGCCCAGACGGCGGGGACATGCCCGGCCCGAGCGCTCTCGATCAGCCAGTCCACCGCGTCGAACCGGACGAAGGTGCAGGTGGCGAAGAGGTCACGAGCCACCGAAACCAGCAGGTCATTGGCCCTGCTCAGCACCACTCCCGGGTCGGTGGACGCGATGGCGACCGCACGCAGTCCGAACCGGATCTGCCCCATGTAGGCAGCCGCCTCGACGTCGTGGCCCTGGACGTCCCCGATGGAGAACCCGAGCGAGCCGTCGTGCATGACGAAGCCGTCGAACCAGTCACCGCCGATGTCCAGGCCGTCGCGGGCGGGGGCGTAGCGTGCCGCGGTCCTCAGGCCTGGCCGTGCGGGGAGCCCGGAAGGGAGCATGTCCCGTTGGAGGGCCTCGGCCAGGTCGACCCGGGCCCGCTGGAGCTCGACACCCTGCCTCGCCTGCGCGGTGAGCCTCTTGAGTGTGGCGAGGAGGTCGTCGGCGCTCGCCGATGACGGGGGACGACGCCGCGTCATGGCCCACTCCAGTGCACACGATCATCATACTTCGAGCCTTAGGGGCCGCCTGCGAAGCGATGGACGCGGCGCATCCTTCGAGCCCGAGGTCTGAACCCACGGGCCGGACCGGGACCGGCCGACCGGGGGCACCCGTTCGGCGGCGTGCGGGACTGGTCACCTCCTCATAGCGGGTACCCACGCCACATGCCCTTCCGATTCGGGACGCCGGACGACGGCGACCCGGCGCACCACGGCCACTGGTTCGCACGCCTGTACCGGCGCGTGCAGACCTCGGTGGTGGGGCTGGCGTGGAGCCGGGGCCGGGAGATGGAGCTGATGCACCGGGCCATGGGCTTCGCCGCCCTGGGCTTCCTCACCCTTGTTCCACTGCTGGTCGTGGTGGCGGCGGCGGACCTGCCGAGCGGGCAGGGGTTCGCGCGGTGGCTCGTCCAGGGCCTGGGGGTCTCGGAGGTGTCCCAGGAAGAGGTGGAGCAGTTGTTCGGCCGCCCCGGCCAGGCCCTCCAGCGGACGACCGCGCTGGGTCTCGGCGCGCTGGCCGCGTTCGGTGTGACCTTCGGTTCCGCCGTGCAGACCGGGTACGAGCGGGCGTGGGACCTGCCCACGGCGCGCTGGCACACGATGTGGCGCCATATCGTCTGGCTGGGCGTGCTGATCGTGGCTCTGCTGGTGTTCGTCACCACCCCGACCCCGGTGGACGCGTCCGCGGTGGAGACGGTGGGCGTGGCGACCGGGGATGTGGTCGGCGCGTTCTTCTTCTTCTGGTGGTCGCAGCGGCTGCTGCTGTGCGGCCGGATCCGCTGGCGGGCCCTCGCTCCCGGGGCCGCGGCCACCGCGCTGGGGCTGGTCGGACTGCGAATCTTCTCGCAGGTGGTGTTCTCGCCGCTGATCGCCGCGAACGCCGTCACGTACGGGCCGTTCGGAACGGTGCTCGTGCTGCAGTCCTGGCTGGTGGGGGTGGGTTTCGTGGTGTACGGCGGGGCGCTGGTCGGCCGGCTGTTCCACGAGGCGATGGTCCGGCACCGTATCGAGGCCGACCTCGGCAGCCGATGAACGCACCTGTCCGCGCGGTCGCCCCGGAGGCCGGCCCAGTGCTAGAACTGTGAACATGATCGGACGATCCCGCCGGTCCCGGCTGCCGGCGGTCCGGCCGCCCAGCCGACCGCGGCAGCGCGATCAGCAGCGCGAGCGCTCGGCAGGCCGATGGGGACGTCCGGGGACGCTGCTCGGGGTGCACAGTCTGGCCGCCCAGGTCTTCCTGCTCCAGGCGATCGTGGTGATCCTCCTCGTCATCGCCGGCACGGCCGCCCTCGTCCTCCAGGCGCGGTACGACAGCCGCCAGGACGCCGAGAACCGCTCGCTGGCCGCGGCGGTGAGCTTCGCGCACGGGCCGGCCACGGCGGCGGCGCTGAAATCGCCCAACCCCACCGTGCTCCTCCAGCCCGACGCCATCCAGGCCCAGCGCGCGGCCGGGGTCGACTTCATCACCGTGCTCAGCCCCGACGGCACCCGCTACACCGACCCGGTGCCCGCGCTGATCGGTACACCTGCCGAAGGAGACGTCTCGCGCGCCGCCGCGGGTGAGTCGTTCACCGAGACGTTCGTGGGCCATCCGCGCGACGCGGTCAGGGCGGTCGTCCCGGTCACCGACGCCACGGGACAGGTGGTCGGGATGGTGAGCGCCGGTATCCAGGTCGCCAATGTGGGGGATCTGCTGGACCGGCAGCTGCCCGTCGTGCTGGCGTCGGCGGCCGGTGCACTCGCCCTGGCCACGGGCGGTGCGGCGCTTGTCAGCCGGCGGCTGCGGCGGCAGACGCACGGCCTCGACCCTGGCGAGATGACCCGGATGTACGAGCACCATGACGCGGTGCTGCACGCGGTGCGCGAAGGCGTGCTGATCGTCGGCGGCGACGGCCGGCTGGTCCTCGCCAACGACGAGGCCCGCCGGCTGCTCGAACTGCCCCCGGACGCGGACCGCCAGCCCGTCTCCGAGCTCGGTCTGGGCGCCGGGATGACCCAGCTCCTGGTGTCCGGCGAAGAGGTCTCCGACGCGGTCTTCCTCTCCGGTGACCGGTTGCTCGCCGTGAACACCCGCCCGACGGCCCCGTACGGCGGCGTGCCGGGCGTGGTCGCCAGCCTCCGGGACACCACGGAGCTACGGGCCCTGTCGGGGCGTGCGGAGATCGCCAGGGAGCGGCTGACCCTGCTGTACGAGGCGGGGGTGCGGATCGGCACCACGCTGAACGTGCAGCGCACGACGGAGGAGCTCGCCGAGGTGGCCGTGCCCCGGTTCGCCGATTTCATGACGGTCGAGCTGCTGGACTACGTGCTCAGCGGGGAGGAGCCGACGACCACGGCCACCGAGATGCGGCGTACCACGCTGATCGGGATCCGCAGCGACCCGCCGCTCCAGCCCGTGGGCGACCTGATCCGCTTCGTGATCCCGACGACCCCGATGGCGATGGCCCTGGACACCGGACAGGCCGTGCTGTCGCCGGATCTGACCGAGCTGGCGAACTGGCGGGCGCAGGACCCCGAGGGGGCGCGCCAGGCCCTGGAGTACGGGATCCGCTCGCTCATCACGGTCCCCCTCCAGGCACGGGGCGTGGTGCTCGGCATGGCCAACTTCTGGCGGACCGGGGACCAGCCGCCCTACGACGAGGACGACACCTCGTTCGCCGAGGAGCTCGTCGCGCGCGCGGCCGTGGCGGTGGACAACGCCCGGCGGTTCACCCGGGAGCACGCGATGGCCGTCACCCTCCAGCGCAGCCTGCTGCCCCGCGATCTGCCGGTGCAGGACGCCCTGGAGGTGGCCTGGCGCTATCAGCCGGCCCAGGCAGGTGTGGGTGGCGACTGGTTCGACGTGATTCCGCTGCCGGGCTTCCGGGTCGCCCTGGTCGTCGGTGACGTCGTCGGGCACGGGATGTACGCCGCGGCCACGATGGGGCGGCTGCGCACGGCCGTGCTCAACTTCTCCTCACTCGATCTGCCGCCCGCCGATCTGCTGGCCCATCTCGACGACCTGGTGATCCGGATCGACGCGGACCAGCGGGCGGAGGACGACCAGGACCGCGGTCCGGTGACCGGTGCCACGTGCCTGTACGCCGTGTACGACTCGGTCAGGGGGCGCTGCACCCTCGCGCACGCGGGACATCTGCCGCCTGCCGTGGTCGACCCGGTGCACGGGGTGGTGACATATCCGGAACTGCCGGTCTCGCCCCCGCTCGGCGTGGGCGGGCATCCGTTCGAGGAGTCCGAGATCGAACTGCCGGAGGGCAGCCGGATCGTGCTGTTCACGGACGGTCTGGTCGAGGACCGCCGACGCGACATCGACGAGGGCCTGGAGCTGCTGCGCCGTGCCATCGCCGTACCGGACCTCTCCCCGGAGGAGACCTGCCAGGCGGTGACCGAGGCGATGCCACGTGCTCCGGCGAGCGACGACATCGCCCTGCTCGTCGCCCGTACGCACCGGCTGCCCGCGGACCGGGTCGCGGTCTGGGACGTGCCGCTCGATGTCGCGGAGGTCTCCCGGGCGCGTGCGCAAGCGGCGCGCAAGCTGGCCGAATGGGACCTGGCCGACGCGTCGTTCGTCGCCGAACTGGTGCTCAGCGAGCTGCTCACCAACGCCATCCGCTACGGAACGGAACCGGTGCAGGCGCGGCTGCTCTACGGGAGCACGCTGGTCTGCGAGGTGTCCGACGGCAGCAGCACGTCCCCGCATCTGCGCCGGGCCGGCGCCACCGACGAGGGCGGGCGGGGACTGTTCCTCGTCGCCCAGTACTCGCAGCGCTGGGGGACGCGTTACGTCGCCGGAGGAAAGGTCATCTGGGCCGAGATGGCCCTCGGGGGCGAGCCGCCCGAGGAGACGATGATGGTGCTGGACGACGAACTCGTGTGGTGAGACCGGCAAGCCCGGCGACCGGCCGGGACGCGGCCCCACGGGTCGGACCACCGTGCGGGGCGGACCGGCTCGGTCGGAGTTCCGCGTCATGGACGAGCATGGCGTACAAGCCGTGAACAGCGCGCGAAACGCGCACCCGGCGCAGGCGGGTGACGCAGGGCGGGCCCGCGGCACACCGCCGCGGGCCCGCGCAGCCGCAGCCGGACCAAGGGCGCAAAGCGCCTCAGGCCGGGCGCCGGGCCTCGACGCCCGATGCGGGCTGCTGGTGACCGCCGCTCGCGAGCATCCGCACCTCCCCGCGGTCGCTGATCTCGGCCTGGACGATGCCGGTGTCGTCGGCGTAGACGGGATGGCCGCCCGGGCCCTTGCGGTCGGTGCGGTGTACGACGACCGCGTCCTCATCGGCCGCCGCTCCCGTGTCCTTCGCGCCGGCATGCGCGAAGACGAGCTCGTAGTCCTCGCCGGTTCCGTCCCGGTTCATAGCGCCCTCCTCTGCCAGGCGGTCAGGCACCGCCGAACCCAGATACCACCCGAATGACCATTATCGGGCAAACAGCCCGGCGAGCGAGCGTCATGCCATCGCGTCGCCACCGGGGGTGACCATATGTCCGGTGTGATCAGCAGATACGCGGAAGCTGTTCACCGAGCGGCATGTCCACCACCCGGGTACCGCCAAGGCCGGTGCGTGCCACCACCATGCCGTGATGGGCGTCGGTCACCTCTCCGATCACGACCGCCTCGCGGCCGAGCGGGTGTGCCCGCATCGCCGCGAGCACCGCGTCCGCGGCATCGGGGTGGACGAAGGCGACGAGTTTGCCCTCGTTGGCGACGTACATCGGGTCAAGGCCCAGCACGGCACAGGCGTTGGCGACGGCGGGGGGTACGGGTACGGCGCGCTCCGTGACGACCACGCCCGTCCCCGATGCTGCCGCGATCTCGTTGAGTGCGGCGGCAAGGCCGCCGCGCGTCGGGTCACGCAGCACGTGCAGGGCGCCGGGGTCGTCGGTGGCGGCGAGCATCGCCTCGACCAGTCCCCCGAGCGCGGCGCAGTCGCTCTGGATCTCCACCCCGAATTCCAGGCCCTCGCGCACGCTCATGACGGCGACCCCGTGGACGCCGATCGCGCCGCTGACGATCACCACGTCGCCGGGGACGACGCGCTGCGGGCGCAGGTCGACGCCCTGCGGGATGAGGCCGATGCCC
This sequence comes from Streptomyces sp. NPDC019396, assembly GCF_040632375.1. Lineage (NCBI taxonomy): Bacteria > Bacillati > Actinomycetota > Actinomycetes > Kitasatosporales > Streptomycetaceae > Streptomyces > Streptomyces sp. NPDC019396. The sequence continues at coordinate 82,900 of NZ_JBEYBS010000010.1, forward strand.
GAGGTGTTGATGTAGACGCCGTCGCCGTGGCCGGACTCCACGACCTTGGTGTCACCGGTGGCGATCTCCACTCCCGCCGTACGTGCCGCGGCACCGAGCGCCTCCGCGACCCGGGCGACGACGCCGATCTCCACGCCCTCTTCTAGGATGAACCCGCAGGACAGGTAGGCGGGCTTCGCCCCACTCATGGCGAGGTCGTTCACCGTGCCGTTGACCGCGAGGTCTCCGATGCTGCCACCGGGGAAGAACAGCGGGCGCACCACGAACGAGTCCGTGGAGAACGCGAGCCGCGCACCGCCGAGTTCGAGCGTGGCGCTGTCACCGAGTCCGGCGAGCGCCGGCCCGCCGTACGCGGGCCCGAACACGTCCCTGACCAGTTCGGCGGACATGGCGCCGCCGCCTCCGTGGCCCATGACGACCCGGGCCCGGTCGCGCACCGGCAGCGGGCACGTCCACGCCAGGACATCCGGGGCACCTGACATGGCGGCGGTCTCGGTGGTGACGGACGCTCGGGTGGTGGCCTCAGACAACGGAACCGCCTTCCAGGGACGGGGCCGGCAGCTCAAGCCGCCGGTAGAGGTAGTAGGCGGCGCACGCTCCCTCGCTGGACACCATGGTGGCGCCGAGGGGGGTGCGCGGGGTGCAGACGGTGCCGAACGCCTCGCACTGATGGGGCTTCAGCAGTCCCTGCAGCACCTCGCCGCTGCGACAGGCGGCCGGCTCCCGGGTGTCGATCCCGGAGACGGAGAAGCGGTGCTCCGCGTCGTAGTCGCGGTAGCGCGCGGAGAGCCGCCAGCCACTGTCCGGGATCACCCCGATACCGCGCCAGGCACGGTCGGTGACCTCGAAGACATCGTCGAGCATCACCTGCGCTGACGGGTTCCCCTCGGGCCTGACGGCACGTGGATAGGCGTTGTCGACGGTGTGCTCGCCGCGTTCCAGCTGCCGGACGGTGCGGCGTACCCCTTCGAGGATGTCCAGGGGCTCGAAGCCGGTCACGACGATCGGGACCCGGTGGCGTTCGGCGAGCTCCGGGTACTCCCCGATACCCATCACGCTGCACACATGCCCCGCGGCGAGGAAGGCCTGCACCCGGCAGTCCGGTGACTGCATGATCGCCTCGATCGCGGGTGGCACCCGCACATGGGACACCAGCAGGCTGAAGTTGCGGATGCCGAGCCTGCGCGCCTGATACACCGTCATGGCGTTGGGCGGGGCGGTGGTCTCGAATCCGATACCGAAGAAGACGACCTGGCGGTCCGGGTTCTGCTGGGCGATCCGCAGGGCGTCGAGCGGCGAGTAGACGACGCGTACGTCACCGCCCTCGCCACGCACCTGGAAGAGGTCGCGGCCGGTACCGGGGACGCGCAGCATGTCACCGAAAGAGCAGAAGATCACTCCCGGGCGGGAGGCGATCTCCAGGGCCTTGTCGATGACCTCGAGCGGCGTCACACACACCGGGCAGCCGGGCCCATGGATCAACTCCACCTCGTCGGGGAGGAGTTGGTCGATGCCATGTCGGATGATGGTGTGCGTCTGACCGCCGCAGACCTCCATGAGCGCCCAGGGCCGGGTCACGGTGGCGCGGATCTCGTCGAGCAGCCGCCCGGCGAGTTCGGGGTCCTGGAACTCGTCGATGTACTTCACCGCTGCGCCTCCTGTGCCGCACCGTCCGCGTGGCCGTCAAGGGAGTCGGTGCCGTGCGCCTCGGCCGCGGCCTGCTCCCAGGGGTCGCCGAACTCCTCCTGGAGCATGCCGAGGTTCTCGAACAGCTCCAGGGTCTGGCGGGCCGACTCCTCGTCCAGCCGTTGCAGGGCGAACCCCACGTGGACGATGGCGTATTCACCGACTCGCAGGTCCGGCAGATACTCCAGGCACACCTCCTTCACCACGCCGCCGAAGTCGACAGTGGCCATCCGGGTGCCGTCCCGGTCCTCGATGTCCAGGACCTTTCCGGGTACCGCCAAACACATACGCGTCTCCCTTTCTGTCGTCACCGCGCCACCGCGTCACCGCGTCACCCAGCGGCCCCGGCCGTACTGCGGGCGGCCACCACGAGCTGGCCGAGGGCGAGTCCCCCGTCGTTCGGGGGGATCCGGTGGTGGCGCAGCACGGTGAATCCGTCTTCGCGCAGTCCCCGGGCGCAGGCGGAGGAGAGCATCGCGTTGGCGAACACTCCCCCGGTCAGGGCCACCGTGGTCAGTCCGTGCTGCTCGCGCGCCGATGCGCAGACCGTGCGCACGAGCCGTGCGACGGCCGCGTGGAAGCGGGCGGCGATCACGGCGGCGGGGGTGCCGGTGCGGAGGTCGCGGGCCACGGCGGCGAGTACGGGAGCGGGGTCGGCCGTCAGCGGGTCCTGACCATCCGGCTGCGGCGGACGCAGCGCGAAGGCATAGGCATCGGCCTCGGACCCGGCCTCCGGGTGCACACCGGCGGCGCCGACCGCGGCGGCTTCGAGCTCGACAGCGGCCTGTGCCTCGTAGCCGACGAGGTGGCACACACCCGCGAGCGAGGACACGGCATCGAACAGCCGACCCATGCTGGAGGTGGGCACGCAGTTGAGCCCGCGCTCCAACTGCCTTGCGAGCACTGACTGTTCACGCTCCGGGCAGGCCTGGACGCAGGGCAGGTCGGGGGTCCACTCGATGCGCGCCGCCCACAGATGCGCCAGTGCCATGCGGTAGGGCCGCTGGACGGCGGCGTCGCCGCCGGGGAGTGGTGCGTAGGAGAGGTGGGCATAGCGGGTGAAGCCGTCGTAGTCGGCCAGCAGGAACTCGCCTCCCCAGACGGCGCCGTCGTCGCCGTAGCCGGTGCCGTCGAAGGCGACACCGATCACCGGCTCGCCGCCGTCCAGTCCGTGCTCGGCCATCGCGGACGCGACATGGGCGTGGTGATGCTGGACGCGCACGAGCGGGCGGTCGTCTGCGTGACGCTGGGCCCACTGGCCGGAGCGGTATCCGGGATGCCGGTCGGCGGCCAGCAGCGCGGGCCGCACTCCTGTGATCTGTTCGAGCTGCTCCTCGGCGCACTCGAAGGCGTGCTGGGTGGCGAGGTCGTCCATGTCGCCGATGTGCGCGGAGAGCCAGGCCTTGCGGCCGCTGCCGAGGCAGAGGGTGTTCTTGAGGTCGCCGCCGACCGCGAGCGCGGACACCACGGGGACCGGCAGGGTCATCGGCAGCGGCGCGTAGCCGCGTGAGCGGCGCACGATCAGGGGTTCGCCGTCGCAGACGCGTACCACCGAGTCGTCGCAGGGCACATGGATGGGTCGGTCGTGCAGCAGCCACGCGTCGGCCAGGTGTGCCAGCCTGTCCAGTGCCTCCGTGTCGTCGGTGACGATCGGCTCTCCCACGAAGTTGCCGCTGGTCATCACGAGCAGTTCGGGGCCCGCCGGGGCCTGGGGGCGGGACGGGTCGCCGGGGCCGAGCAGCAGATGGTGCACCGGTGTGTACGGAAGCATCACGCCGAGGTCCGGGCTGCCGGGGGCGACCACCGCCGCCGGCCGGGGAGCGCCGGGCCGTGACAAGGGTTCGGCGCGGCGGCGCAGCAGGACGATCGGGCGGATGCTGCCGGTGAGCAGCTCCCGTTCGGCGGTCCCGAGGTGGACGAGGTGTTCCACGGTGGCGAGGTCCCTGGCCATCAGGGCGAACGGCTTGTCGCCCCGCGCCTTGCGGCGGCGCAGCAGAGCGACCGCCGAGTGGTTCGTGGCATCGCAGGCGAGGTGGTAGCCGCCCAGTCCCTTGACGGCGAGGATCGCGCCCTCGGCGAGGAGCCGGCGTGCGTGGTCGATCGGATCGGCGGCGACGGGACCGATCAGACTGCGGTCGTTGGGGTCGAGGGACTCGACCAGCTCATGCCGCAGGCCCGGGGCGGCCGGTGCCAGGATCAGCCGCAGCCGGGGCCCGCAGGCGTGGCAGGCGACGGGCTGGGCGTGGAAGCGGCGGTCCCCCGGGTCCTCGTACTCCTGGGCGCATTCCTCGCACATCCGGAAGTCGGCCATGGTCGTGTGCGCCCGGTCGTAGGGCAGTCCCGTGACGATGGTGAAGCGCGGGCCGCAGTGTGTGCAGGTGATGAACGGATGCCGGTGGCGCCGGTCGTCCGGGTCGGCGAGCTCGGCCAGGCAGTCGTCGCAGGTGGCCGTGTCCGGCGATACCAGGGTGCGGATGGGTCCGTCCTTGAGTGAGGCGACGATGGCGAACCCGCTGGCGCCCGTCGCCGGGAGCTCCTCGTCGTGCACCGACTCCACGAGCGCGAGCGGCGGGATGTCCACGCCGATACGGGTGCAGAAGCTGGCCACGGCGAGCGGTGCGCCCTCGACCTCGGCGACCACCCCGTCACCGGTGTTGGTGACATGCCCGGCCAGCTCGAGACCGGTGGCGAGGGTGTACACGTACGGCCGGAAGCCCACGCCCTGCACCACACCCCTGACGGTGACTCGGCGCCGCTGCACGGATGGCGTGACGCCCAGAACCGCCGGGGCGCCTGCCTCCTGCTGCGGGGTGCTCACGACCGTGCCCGCGCCATGACCGGGGAGTGGACCGGGGTTCCCTCCGCCGCCGCCAGGGCCCGGTCGAGCAGGACGCCGGCGCCCTGTCCCGTACGAGCGGAGGTGAGGAGCACGTCCACACCCGGGTTGACCTGCTGGACATGGGCGCGGAAGACCCCCTCGTCGAAACCGACGGCCTCGGCGATATCGGTCTTGGTCACGATCACCAGCTGGGCGAGTCCGAAGGCCGTGGGGTACTTCAGCGGCTTGTCCTCGCCCTCGGTCACCGAGGCGAGCACCACACGGAGCGACTCGCCGAGATCGTACGAGGCCGGGCAGACCAGGTTCCCGACGTTCTCCACGAACAGCAGCCGGGTGTGCTCGGGCAGCCAGGCGTGCAGATGACCGGCCAGCATCCCGGCCTCCAGATGGCACAGCCCGTCGGTCAGCACCTGCTTGACGGGGGCACCGGACCTGGCCAGGCGCTCGGCGTCGTTCTCGGTCGCCAGATCGGCGGTGAGCGCGGCGACCCGCAGCCCGCGTTCGCGGGCGAGCAGCAGCTCCCCCTCGAGCAGGGCGGTCTTACCGCTGCCGGGGCTGGACAGCAGATTCACCACCGTGGTGCCCTGGGCGGCGAAGCCCGCGCGCAGGGTCTGCGCCGTCGCATCGTTCTTGGCGAGCACCGCCTGGTGCAGATCAACGGCACGGCACATGATCAGCTCTCCTCGGGGATCATCGGCGGGATCGGTGCACCGGTGCGGCTCGGTGCCGGTTCTCCGGCCCACTCCACACCGGTGATACGCAGCTCGCGGCCCGCGATCAGCTCGGTGGTCGCCTGGCCGCACACGGGACAGCACAGCTGCGGGGGCATGCCGACCGCCCAGTCGTCGGCGCACCCGGCGCAGTGAGCCCGGCCGGGTACGGATTCCGCGATCAGCTCGGCGCCCTCCAGGACGGTTCCGGCGCAGGCCAGTTCGAAGCAGAAGCCGAGGGCGTCGGGAACCACCCCGGCCAGCTCCCCCACCTGCAGCCGTACGGTGCTGACCGCGGTGGCGCCATGGGAGCGCGCCGCCTCTTCCACCTGGTCGACGACGGCCAGCGCGAGGGACATCTCGTGCATGGGTCTCCGTCCTGCGGCGCGGTCACCTGGTCCGGCCTCATTACAGGGCGGGGCAGGGCGCCCGGCCGACCGGCACGCCGCCGCCACACCGTTGCGTCCGCCATTCGGTGCAGCTCTGACGTACGGGACCGGCCGTGAGGCGGAGTCACATCTTGCGGATCCTCAGATAGCGCCTGAGGTCGGGGAAGAGGGAGACGAGGGCCGCGAGGGCGGACGCCGCGGCGGCGCCGCCGATGAAGGTGCTCTTCTTGCTCATGGTGTTTCTCCTCGTGTCAGGGCTTGGTGCCGGATGTCAGGACGTCGTGCTGCCCGACCAGGTCCATGACCATCCGTACGGCTTCCGGCACGGCGGCGGCCACCGGCGGGCTGAGTCCGATGCCCTCGTCCAGGCAGGCGGGTTCGCAGCCCACGACGAAGATCTGCCGCGGCGGGGTGCCGTCCGTACCGGCGCACAGGGTGTCCAGCAGGGCCAGTACGGCATCAGGGGACATCCCGTGCCCGTCGAGTGCGGTGCCTGCCGCCGCGGTCTGCCCCGGTGCGCCGGGCTCGATCAGATACAGCGTCCCGGGCTCTCCGCCGCGTGCGGTGGCGTCGACGAGGACGAGCGTGTCGAATCCGTCGAGCAGCCGGTACGCGAGGTGGACCCCTCGGATGCCGATGTCGGCCACCTCGACATGGCCGGGCAGCGGCCGCGCGGTCAGCGCGCGTACGGCCTCCACGCCGAAGCCGTCGTCGCCGAGGAAGATGTTGCCGACGCCCGCGACGAGGGTCTTGGCGCCGCCGTTCGCGGAGGCGTTCACGCGTCCTCCAGGGGTTCGACCTCGTCGGGCTGGAAGTAGAGGAAGCGGCCCTGCTCACGGCGGATGTCGGCGCCCGGGTCGCCGTCAACGGTCACCGCCAGGTGCACTCCTCCGTCGACGTCGTGCAGTACGGCCTCCACCTGCGCGGAGCGGCCCTGGAGGAAGAGGTCCTGGGCGTCCGTGTGGCGCAGGCCCGGGCGGAGCACCACCCTGCTGCCCGCGCTGACCGGCCGACCGCCGATCAGGACGTGGTCGCGCGCCGGGTCGACCCTCGTGTCGCCGCCCGGATCCCACCAGGGGGTGTCGGGCCGCATCACACCGGCCTCGGGAAGGCCGGTGACGTCGGAAACCCCGTCGGGCGCCGGCGCCTCGCCGGTGACCTCGCGCAGTCCGCGCACCGCTCCGTGCAGCCGCTCGAGCACTTCGGGAGGCATCGTGTCGGCCAGCTCGATCACGGCCGCGGCCCGTGCGTCCGTCCCGCGTGCCTCACGCTTCTCCTCGTCGGTGAGGGCGGCGGTACGCAGGGCGAGGATCTCGTCGATCTCGGTGGAGTCGTAGAGCGCGCCCGGACTCTCCGGTGCGATGGCCGGATGGTCCTCCAGGATGATCGGCGACGACAGCACCAGATCGGTGCGGCCCGCCTCCCCCGCGAGCACCGGCCAGGTGTGCAGATTGCGGCAGGCCGCGACGGCGCCACGGGCCCACTCGGGCGGGTCGGTCATCGACAGGAACGCGCCCGCGTCCAGGCACAGCAGGAGATGGCTGGCGACCAGCGAGTACGGCAGCGCCGCGTCACGTTCGCCACCCGGGCCCGGCGTCCAGGGGCTGGTGTTCTCGACGACGGCGGTGAGCCGCACGGTCCGGTAGGGGCCGTCGAGTTCGGTGGTGGAGAGCCGTACCGCGCCGCTGATCTCCTCGCGGCGGCGCAGCAGCCGCCCCACGGTCCGCCCGGAGCCGTCGTGGACGGGCTCGGTGTCCTCGCGTGCGGGCTTGGTGAAGGGGAACGACACGCCGTCCCCGGCCAGCGCGGCGGCGGGCACCGCCAGTTCGACGCGCTCCTCCACTCCCTCGTCCCAGGGGACCAGGACCCGGTCGTCGAGGTGCAGCTCCCGGACGGTCTCGAAGCCGCCGTCCGCGGTCGACTGCTGGACGGTGCGCCGCTGGGTGTGCAGGAAGCGCACCTCGACCGCGAGCACGGCGCCCAGTTTCGGCTCCATCAGGCATTCGGTGTGCTGGAACTCGTGCTCCTCGCAGGCGGCGCTCCAGGCTGGCGGCACGAGCACGCCGAACTGCCAGCGCAGCCGGTTCTTGGCCGCCGACGCCCGGTACGGATAGAGCACATAGCCCTCGAAGAGCACGGCGTCGGCCACCTGCCGTGCGGTGGCGAGCCGTGCCTCGGCCGCCGGGGAGAAGGCGGTACGGGTGGCGGCGGGATCCGCTGCTGCCGTCATGGCGCCGTCCTCTCGTCGGACCGGCCGGGCACCCGCGGCTCCCGCGCTGTCCGCGCCGTCGCCGCCGTCTTCTGGAGCAGCGCCTCCACGGTCGCCTCCCATGAAGGCAGCGCCTGACGGGAGCGGTAGGCCAGCAGGGCGTCCATGGTGGCGCGGGGGAGCCGGATCCAGCCGCAGCCGGGGAAGTGCTGTTCGATCATCTCGCGCCAGGTCTTCACCGGCATCCGGTACGTGGCCTCCCGGTCCCAGGGCACCGGTTCGACCCGGAACCCGGCGGCTCCGGTGAAGGCGGTGCCCGAGAACAGCAGGAGCAGGGGTACATCGCCCTGGTTCAGCGCCCCGACGTAGCGGGTCGCGGCAATGTCCATGTCGTAGGTGCAGGGCACCACGAGGTCGGTCTCGGTCTCTCCGGTGAAGCCGGGAACCATCACGGAGACCTGGGCGAACTGCACCGGATGGAGGGTGGTCCCCCAGCGGGAACGCTCGCCGAAGAGATCGGTGAGCCCGCTCGCCTCGTCGGCGTCGTAGCCGCGCCTGGCGGGTTCGATCCGCAGCTGGCAGCGCAGAGCCATGGCGTGCACCCGTGTCCCGGGTGAGGCCGTGATGCGCAACCGGAAGACGAGGGTGGGCCCGGCCGCGTAGGCGTCGGCGCGTACGCCCGTGCAGCTGAAGGTGAACTCGGCCGGCTGGGCCGTCGCCTGCTGGGGTGTCGTCGCGGGCTGTGTCATGGACGGCTCCCCTGCAAGGCCCTGGCCTGCTGGCGTACGTATGCGAAGAAGGCCTCGAGGTCCGCTCTGGCCTCGGCCCCGCCGTCGAAGCCCTGCCAGCGCAGCCGCATCCGTCCCACCAGCTCGTAGCAGAGGTCGATCGGCACCAGGTAGCACTCGGTGCGGCCCTCTGCGCGGCGCAGCAGCAGTGCCTCCACATCGGGCTCGAGCAGAGCGGCGAGCCGGGTTCCGGCGAGTGCCGTCTGCCAGGCGACGGGCTCGAGTTCGCTCTCGGTCGCTCCGGCCGGGCTCGGGTACATCGCGACGAGCCGGTCGAGGGCGGCGTTGCGGAAGAAGAAGGCGACGCCGACGGGGATCCTCAGCAGTTCCCAGGCGGTGTCGTCGATCCGGTGCCGGGGGTCGCTCAGGAAGCGGCCCGGGACCGCGCGGAAGCGGCCACTGGATGCGCCGTCGTGTGCGAGCAGTTGGGCGCATGGTGCGCAGGCGCAGGCAAGGGCGCGTTTCTCGGTGTCGACGAGATGGCGGTGGCGTTCGCCGTCCAGCGGCACACCGCAGAGCTCGCACTGCTCCTGGCGCGGTGGGCGCGGGGTGGTGAAGCGGCGCAGCCCTCTGGGCGCGGGGCCGGAGGGCACCTGCCCGGGGCCCGGGACGGACCGCAGCGGCCCCGGGCCGGGGAAGGTCGCGCTCACCGTGCCGTGACCGACGACCGGTCCGACCGGCTCGCCCCGGGGGCGCCCAGGGTCTCGGGCGGGCCTGTGCCGATCTGGAGGAGCGCCGGTTCGCGGGCAGCTGCGGACGACTCCACTTCGACGGCCGTGACCTCGGGTGCGAAGCAGGCGAGGGCCTCCACGGCGGCCTGCCGGGCGACCTCCTGGGTGCTGGGGCAACCGCAGCCCGTCGAGCCGGTGACCCGCAACCGCAGCACTCCCGTCGTCTCGTCGAACCCGGCGGATTCGACGGAGTGCCGCACACGGTGCAGGGCGCGGGCGATCCGGGTGGGGACGTCATCGGGATGCAGGTCGTGCAGGACGAGCAGTCCGGCGACCAGTTCGTCGTCGAGCAGTTCGGCAAGGGGCGCGGCGCCGGATCCCTGGCCGACCGGGCGGTGGCCCAGCAGTTCGACGGTCCGCGCGAGTCCGGCTCCGTAGAAGTCCACGAGGACCCGGACGAGTTCCTCGACGGCCGCGCAGGCCCTCTCGTCGCCCGATGAGGCGAGCCGGTCGAGGATCTCCTCGACCCGCCGGCCCGCCTCTTCCGCGGTGACCGGGCTCATCCGGCGAGACCGCTCAGTCCGGTGGGGACGTGCAGCGACTTCACGGTCCTGCCGCCGCCCACGTACATGTGCACTCCGCAGGGCAGACAGGGGTCGAAGCTGCGCACGGCCCGCATGATGTCGATGCCCTTGAAGTTCTCCGGGGAGTTCTCCTCGAAGATGGGTGTGTTCTGAACGGCGTCCTCGTACGGGCCCGGGGTGCCGTAGCTGTCGCGGACACTGGCGTTCCAGGGGGTCGGCGGGTACGGGTGGTAGTTGGCGATCTTGCCGTCCCTGATGACCATGTGGTGGGAGAGCACCCCGCGGACCGCCTCGGTGAATCCGCAGCCGATGGACTCGTCCGGGACTTCGAACTTCTCCCAGGTCTGGGTGCGTCCGGCGCGCACCTCCTCGAGGCCCTTCTCCGCGCAGTGCAGCGCGACGGCGGCCGCGTAGGCCTGGAAGTAGGTGCGGGCGCGGTTGCGCTCGAGCGCGTTGCTCCACTGCGGGATCTTCCACTCGAATGTGGTCTCCGGCTTGGTGAGCGTGCGCGGCAGGTTGATGACGACGCTGTGTCCGGTGGCCTTGACGTAGCCGATGTCGACGAGTCCCGACAGGGCTGTGGACCAGAGGCGGGCGATGGGTCCGCCGCCGGTGTCCAGCGCGAGGTGGTCCTTGCCGTCGAACCAGCGCGGGGACATCACCCAGCTGTACTTGTCGTCGAAGTCCCGCTTCTGCGGGGCGGGGATGGTGTGCTGGTTCCACGGGTGGCGCGGGTCGACCGGGTTGCCGAGCGGGTCGTGGGTGACGAACTGCTCCTGGCCCTCCCAGTCCTCGTAGTACGAGCTGCCGAGCAGGATGCGGATGCCCAGGTTGATCTGGGTGAGGTCGTTGGTGACCAGCTTGCCGTCCACGACGACGCCCGGGGTGACGAACATCTTCCGTCCCCAGTCGGTCATGTTGGCGTAGGTGAAGTCGCAGTACTCGGGGTCGTTGAGCGCGCCCCAGCAGCCGAGGAGCACGCGGCGGCGGCCGACCTCCTCGTAGCCGGGCATGGCCTCGTAGAAGAAGTCGAAGAGGTCGTCGTGCAGCGGTACGACCCGCTTCATGAACTCCACGTAGCGCATGAGACGGCTCATGTAGTCCGTGAAGAGCTGGACGGACGCGACGGTGCCGACGCCGCCCGGGTAGAGCGTGGAGGGGTGCACATGGCGGCCCTCCATCAGGCAGAACATCTCCCGGGTGTAGCGGCTCACCTGGAGGGCCTCGCGGTAGAACTCGCCCTCGAGGGGGTTGAGGGAGCGCATGATGTCGCCGATGGTGCGGTAGCCGTGCTCGGCGGCGTGCGGTGCCTCGGTGCGGTCCGCCTGCTCCATGACACCGGGGTTGGTCTCGCGGACCATCTTCTCGCAGTAGTCGACCCCGACCAGGTTCTCCTGGAAGATGTTGTGGTCGAACATGTACTCGGCCGACTCGCCGAGGTTGATGACATATTCGCCGAGGTGCGGCGGCTTCACGCCGTAGGCCATGTTCTGGGCGTAGACCGAGCACGTGGCGTGGTTGTCACCGCAGATGCCGCAGATACGGCTGGTGATGAAGTGGGCGTCGCGGGGGTCCTTGCCCCGCATGAAGACGCTGTAGCCGCGGAAGACCGACGAGGTGCTGTAGCACTCGGCGACCCGCTTCTGCTTGAAGTCGATCTTGGTGTGGATGCCGAGGCTGCCCACGATCCGGGTGATCGGATCCCAGGACATCTCGACCAGGCCGTCGCCGGGTCGCGTCTTCGTTGCCATCGTGTGTGCGGTGCCCTTCCTCGCTCTTCGAGCAGATCCTCAAGCAGGTGATGGGGTGGTCGGTGTGCTCTGCGGCGGTGGCCGCACTGCGGTGCGCCGTGTCACCACGGCGGCCGGTAGCCCGTCGTGATCTTGTCTCCGGTGTGCCGCCACTTCGGCTCCTTGTCCACGGTCCTCGCCGTGATGTTCCGGAGCCTGCGGATCACGGCGCCATAGGCACCGCTGGATGTGGTGGAGACCCGCGCGCCGGGAGGCTCGTCCATGAACGGCATGAACTTGTCCGGGAAGCCGGGCATGGTGCAGGCAATGCAGATGCCGCCCACGTTCGGGCAGCCGCCGATGCCGTTCATCCAGCCGCGCTTGGGCACGTTGCACTTGACGACAGGGCCCCAGCAGCCCAGCTTGACCAGGCACTTGGGCGAGTCGTACGCGTCGGCGAACTGGCCCTGCTCGTAGTAGCCGGCACGATCGCAGCCCTCGTGGACGGTGGCGCCGAACAGCCAGCTCGGGCGGAGCTTGTCGTCCAGCGGGATCATGGGCGCGGACCCGGCCGCCTGGTAGAGCAGATAGGTCAGGGTCTCCGCGAAGTTGTCGGGCTGGATCGGGCAACCGGGCACGCACACGATCGGGATGCCCGCCTTGGACGTCCAGTCCCAGCCCAGGTAGTCGGGCACACCCATGGCGCCCGTCGGGTTGCCCGCCATCGCGTGGATACCGCCGTAGGTGGCGCAGGTGCCGATCGCGACGACGGCGAGTGCCTTGGGTGCGAGCCGGTCGATCCACTCGCTGGTGGTGATGGGCTGGCCCGTGGCGGGGTCGTCACCGAAACCGCACCAGTAGCCCTCACGCTTGATCGACTCGTTCGGTACGGAGCCCTCGACGACGAGCACGAACGGGTCGATCTCGCCGCGCTCCCCCTTGAAGAACCATTCGATGAACGTGTCCGCGCCCCCGACCGGGCCGCACTCGAAGTCGATCAGCGGCCAGTGGACCTGGATCTTCGGCAGTCCCGGCAGCGCGCCGAGCACGATCTCCTCGATGCTGGGCTGCATGGCGGCGGTCAGCGCGACCGAGTCCCCGTCGCAGCTCAGTCCCGCGTTGATCCAGAGAATGTGGATCGGCTTCTCGTCCGTGCCCACCGCCGCGCCGGACGGGTCCGCGGCGTCGGCCGTGGTCGGCGTTGCTGCATCCATGAGGACGTCTCCCGGAGAGTTATGCGACAAAGACCCGCTTTTGGGCCTTCGTCCTTGCTAACAGGCGGCCGGTTCCCCTGCCACCGCACGGGGTTCCGGAGAAGTACGGGACGGTTGCTCCTTCCGGGTGAACGCCCGGCGCAGCGCGTGGTAAGGGGCGTGCGGGTCACGAAAGGTGCGCAGCATGCGGGCGAGTTCCTCTTCCCGGTAGGCGGCTAGCGGCCGGGCCGCCTCCCGCCGTTCGCTCTGCGCCTTCTTGGCGGCGATCCTCGACTGCGTCGCCGGGAACGGCGCCAGCCGCGACGCCAGGCCGCACGCCTCGGCTCCGAATTCCTCCGGACCGCAGTCGATGACCCGGTCCACCAGGCCGATCCGCAACGCGGAGGCGGCCGAGACCGGCTGGGCCTGCCGGGTGAGGAGTTCGGCCGTCTCGGCGCCGACTCTGCGCGGGAGCGAGTAGGTCCAGTACTCGGAGCCGTACAGACCCATCAGCCGGTAGTGCGGGTTGAGCACCGCCCCCGACCGGCACCAGACCTCGTCGGCGGCCAGCGCCAGCATCACCCCGCCCGCGGCCGCATTGCCGCCGAGCGCGGCGACCACCAGCCGGTCGTTCGTGGTCAGAACGGCCTCCACCAGGTCGTCCATGGCGTTGATGTTCGCCCAGGACTCCGCGGCGGGGTCGTCGGAAGCCTCGATGACATGGAGGTGGATGCCGTTCGAGAAGAAGTCCCGGGCACCGCCCAGCACCAGCACGGTGGTGGGCCGGGAGCAGGCCGTCCGGTACGCCTCGAGCAGTCGCCGGCAGTGCTCCGTGCTCATCGCCCCGCCGGGGAACGAGAACGACAGGAACCCGACCGGGCCCTCTTCGCGGTAGCGGATGTCGCTCCAGGTCCGGTGCGGCCCCCCGTCGGCCTCGAGGAGCGGTGCGGGGTGCTCCGGGAGCCGCGGCAGAGTCCCCGCCAGGGCCAGGGCCCGGGTGGCGGGCAGTTTGAGACCGGCGGGCATGCCAGGACCCTGGCGCGGGCGCAACTCGGGGATCCACACGGCTCCGTCGGCGGTGGCCCGGCAGATCGCACCGGCCCGGGTCGCCAGCAACTCCCCGGGACGACCGCGCAGCCCGTACTCGGGATGACCACCGTGCAGGAACCATTCGGCGCCGAGCAGTTCGTCCCGGACACCCGGCTGGGAGGCCGCGGCGCGCAGCGTGCGCACCACGGTCCCGGTGGTGTCGTTCGCCCAGGAGATGCCGCGCAGTTCCTGACGGAAGTACGGCCGGACGCTCACCGCTTCCCGCAGGGTGGTCTGCGGCACCGGCGTATGGCCGCCCGCCGCGAAACGCTCCACGGCCAGCAGCACGGCCGTGACGGCGGCGTCGGCGACCTCTCCCCGGTACAAATCGCTCTTGGCCGCGGGCGGCGCCGCGGGTACGGGGAAGTCCGCCGTGGCCCAGATGTCACCGGCGTCCATCTCCTCGCCCGCCTGCAACACGGTGACACCCCACCTGGTGGCACGCTCGTGGATAGCCCAGTCGAGTGACGACGGGCCCCGGTCGCCCGGAGGCCCGGGATGCACGATCAGACAGGTGCGGACCGACCACACGTCACGCGGGATGGCGGTCTTCAGCATCGGCGCCACGACCAGCTCGGGATCATGCGCGAGCACCGCGTCGCGCACCGCCCCACCGCTCCCCGCGGTCTCCACGGCGACCCGGTGACCGCGGTCCCGCAGTTCGGCGTGGACCCGCTGGGTGAGGCTGTTGTAGGCGCTGGCGACGAGCAGGATGTGCATGGCGGCCTTCCACCGGTCACGGCACTGTGGCCGGAGTGGGCCGACCGCCTGCGATCGTCGGACACGCAGCGGCCCGATCAGCGGCACGCAGCCGCGGGGGTCACTCGAAAGCGGGCGTCAGGGGGACCGATCGGCACAGGGGGAGCGAGCCCCGCCGGGGGCGCCCCTCAGCGGAAGGGGCGCGAGTTCACACGGCGGGGAGACCGAGCCCCGACGAAATCAGAACGCGGTGTACCGCTCCGGCATGGGGAACTCGACACCATCCAGCTCCAGCGTGCAGCCAGGCTTCACCCGCACCAGATGCGGTTGGTGCACCCGGACCCGGAAGCTGCGGGCGGGGTCCTCGGGGAGTTCGCCCGTCAGCACCGTCGTCCCCGTCCCGTGCTCCCGGCGGTACGCGATCACCTTGCCGTCCACGAGGAGCTCGATGCCTCCGGTCCTGCCAGGACCCACGTTCACGGTGATCGAGTGACTCCCCCGGTCGACGTGGAAGTGGTGGTTGCGCGACATGCCACTCCTCCGCGGACCCCCGCCGTTCGGCCGCTCCCCAGCCTAAGTCCGCGACGGGCCGCCCGCAGGGCCGGCCGGCACAGTCATGAAGCCGTAACAACGCCGGTGTAGCCGGGAACTGGGTGTGCCGGATATGTGTCTACCGTGAGGAGAGCGAGGGGGCGGGATGAACGCGTGGTCGGTTCCTGGATACACGGAGACCAGGGAGCTCGGCGCGGGCGGCAGCGGTCGCGTGGTGCTCGCCGTGCATGACGTGACGGGCATCCCGGTCGCCGTCAAATACCTCGGCGAACGGCTGCGGCGGGACACCGCCTTCGTCCGGGAGTTCCGGGCGGAGGCGCGACTGCTCGGCGGCCTGGAGTCGCCGTATGTCGTACGGCTCTACGAGTACGTCGAGGCGCCGGAGGGCGCGGCCATCGTCATGGAGCTGGTCGACGGCATCGCCCTGGGCACGCTCCTGGCCCGCGAGGGGCAGACGGGCCCTGAGGCCGCGCTGGCGGTGCTGAAGGGGTCGCTGCTCGGGCTCGCCGAGGCCCACCGCACAGGCGTGGTGCACCGCGACTACAAGCCGGGAAACGTCCTGGTGGCGGCGGACGGTTCCTCCAAGCTGGTCGACTTCGGCATCGCCACGAACCGGGGCACCACGCCCGGGGTGGCGGGCACGCCCGCGTACATGGCGCCAGAGCAGTGGAGCGGGGAGCCCGCCTCACCCGCGGCCGATGTCTACGCGGCGACGGCGACCTTCTTCGAATGTGTGACCGGTCGCAAGCCGTACCCCGGGCAGAACTTCGCCGAGCTGGCGCTCCAGCACACCAGCGCGCCGATCCCTGAGGAGGAGGTGCCACCGGCGCTCCGGCCGCTGATCCGGCACGGGCTGGCGAAGACCCCCCAGGAGCGCCCGTCGGACGCCGACGCGTTCGTGGCCGAGCTCGAGCAGGTCGCGGTCGGGGCGTACGGCCCCGACTGGGAGGAGCGGGGGCAGCGGAAACTGGCCGCGCTCGCCTCGCTGCTGCCGTTGCTGCTCCCCTCGGGTGGCGCCGCGCCCGCGGGGACCACCGCGCTGGCGACGACGGTGCTGCCGCCCGGCCGTGGGCTTCGCGCCCTGTGGCCGGGGGCTCAGGGCCTGCTGGCCGGGGCGCTCGCCCTGGTGCTGGGGCTGGCGCTGGCCCTCGCGGCGCGGGCGGACGGGGAGGAAGCGGGGCGTACCACGGCCCAGGCGCTGGCCACCACCAGCGCGCTGCCCAGCGGTGCGCAGCCGTCCCCGGGGGCTTCGGGTCCCGGTGCGCCGGAGTCCGCAAGCCCTTCGGCCGGCCCGAGCGCTTCCGTGGAGGTGTCGCCTTCGGCATCCCCGACCGCCACGGACGCACCGACCTCGGCACCGCCTTCGGCGTCCGACCCGCCCACGGTGACCGGTCCACCGACCGTGTCCGACCCGCCGGTGACCTCCGACCCTCCGACCTCACCGGAGCCCGATCCCGTGAAGGTCGTGTCGGTGTCCATCGGCTCGCTGCGGCAGACGGGGACGGTGACCGCACAGGCCACGGTGGACGTCGTCACGGACGGCACCGACCCGGTGACCATCACCCTGGACTGGGCCACGGCCGACGACAAGGCGGGCGCCGGTTCCCCCGACGGCGGCAGTGACACCTTCCAGCGCGAAGGCGCCACGCGCTACTCCCTCACCGTCAACCACGCCTTCCGCGGCGGCGGCTGCTACTGGATCGCCCGGGTGGGCTCCACGCCCGCGGCGGGGAACGGCGGCTCCGAGCAGCGGATCCTGATCAGACGGTGCGTGATCACATGACCGAGCCACGCGATGTGTCCGGCGCGCCCGGGGCGTCCGCCGAGCCGGACGACGACTACAGCGCCACGGTGCTGGCCAGCCACTGGATCGAGCGGCCGGAGCCTGAGCCCGGACCGGGGTCGGAGGACCTGACCGTCCCCGACCGGACCGAGGGCCCGGTGCTCCGCTTCGGACCCGGGGTCACGGCCACCACCGTCTGGCACGGCACGCTCCCGGGCCTGCCGCCTGCGGCCCCGGTGCGCCCGGTCTCCCGCTTCGCGGGCCTGCGGCGCTACACCCTCGCCGCCGTGATCCTCGTCGCGGTGCTCTGCTACCTCGGCTGGGACCGGTACGGGCCGGGCGTCTCGGTTCGCGAGCTGTCGGTGAGTACTCCTGCCGGTGGGCCAGGGTGCGACGGCACCTCGGTGATCACCGCGCTGGTGGAGACGAACGGACGGCCGGGCACCGTGAGGTACCGCTGGGTGCGCAACGACGGGACCGTTTCGGAGGAGCTGGCCGAACGCCTGGCCCGCGGGCAGCGGCAGGCACGGCTGAAGCTGCGGTGGACCTTCCACGGCGAGGGTGTCTTCGACGCCCGCGCCGAGGTGCGGATCACCTCTCCGGTGGAGCGTTCGGCGGCGACCCGGTTCACGTACACCTGCGGATGAGCCTCACGGGGCAGGGAGGTTTCGCGGTGCGCCCGCCCCCTCCGGGCCTCGTGACCTCAGGGTGGACGGGTTCCTCCTGATGGCGCCGGAGCCCCGGACGGGCGGGGATTTCCGGGACCACCGCCCCCATGGAGCGGCTCATGTGCGGGGACCGTGTGATCTACGGCGCGGGCGGGTATCCCTTACGCGTCCCCGTCCCGCAGGCGGACCAGGGTCCCCGAGGCGGGAATGCCCCCGTATGGCCCCGCAGGGCCCCACGGTGCTAGAAAGAAGACCGTGATCAGGCCACTGATCAGAAAACGCCCCATGAGCGTCGCCGGGCAGGTCTTCGTCCTCCAGGTGGCGGTCGTGGTCCTGCTCGTGCTCGGGACGATCCTGGCTCTGGTGCTCCAGTCCAGGCACGACACCGACCGCGAGGCACAGAACCGCTCCATCGCGGTGGCGGAAACGTTTGCTCACTCCCCGGGGCTCCAGGCCACGCTGAAACTGCCCAACCCCTCGCGGGTGCTCCAGCCGATCACCGAGGAGACCCGCAAGGCCGCGGGGGTCGACTTCATCGTGGTGATGGACACCAAGGGGATCCGCTACACCCATCCCCTGCCGGAGCGGATCGGGCACCGGTTCGTCGGGACGATCGAGCCCTCGCTGAGGGGTGAGGTGCTCGTCGAGAGCGTCCACGGACCGCTGGGTCACGAGGTGCAGGCGGTAGTGCCGGTGACCGCGCGCGACGGCAAGGTGGTCGCCCTCGTTTCCGCGGGGCTCAAGGTCAAGAACGTGGCGGGTGCGGTGAACCGTCAGCTGCCGGTGATCCTCGGTGCCGGGGCGGTCGGGCTGGCCCTCGCCACGGCCGGTACGGCGCTGACCACCCGGCGGCTCAAACGCCAGACGCACGGCCTGGGGCCCGCCGAGATGACCCGGATGTACGAGCACCACGACGCCGTGCTGCACGCGGTGCGCGAGGGTGTCGTCATCGTCGGCGGGGACGGCCGTCTGGTGCTCGCGAACGACGAGGCGAAACGACTCCTCGACCTGGGCCAGGACGCCGAGGGGCAGCCGGTCGCCGGCCTGCCGGGGCTCGATCCCGCCACCGCCGAGCTGCTCGGTTCGGGTCGTACCGCCACCGACGAGGTCCACTCGGCCGGGGAACGGCTGCTGGTGGTCAACCAGCGGCCCACCGACGGGCCGGGCGGCCCGCTGGGCACCGTCGCCACCATCCGCGACTCCACGGAGCTCCAGGCCCTGACGGGCAGGGCGGAACTGGCCCGCAAGCGGCTCCAGCTGCTGTACGACGCCGGGGTGGGCATCGGGACGACGCTCGACGTCACCCGGACCGCACGGGAGCTCGCGAATGTCGCGGTACCCCGCTTCGCGGACTTCGTGACCGTCGACCTGGCCGACCCGGTGCTGAACGGCGAGGAGCCGAACGGCACGGGCACCCCTCATATGCGCCGCACGGCGGTGAGCGGCATCCGCGACGACCACCCCCTCTACGAGCTCGGCAAGCTGATCGCCTTCCTGCCGTCGACTCCACAGGCCAGGGGGCTCGGCACCGGGGTGGCGGAACTCGTGCCCGATCTGTCGGACGCCCCGGGCTGGCTGGCCCAGGATCCGGACCGGACGCACGCCGTGGTCTCGTACGGCATCCACTCGCTGATCACCGTGCCGCTCCAGGCACGCGGCGTGGTCCTCGGCGTGGCCAACTTCTGGCGCTCCGAGAAGCCCGGCCCCTTCGAGGACGAGGATCTGTCACTGGCGGAGGAGCTGGTGGCGCGGGCCGCGGTGTCCGTCGACAACGCCCGCCGCTACACGCGCGAGCACGCCCTGGCCGTGACCCTTCAGCGCAGTCTGCTGCCCCGTGCCCTCCCGGAGCAGAGCGCGGTCGAGGTGGCGCACCGCTATCTGCCGGCGCAGTCGGGGGTCGGCGGAGACTGGTTCGACGTGATTCCGCTGCCGGGCAGCAGGGTGGCCCTGGTGGTCGGTGACGTGGTGGGCCACGGGCTGCACGCCGCCGCGACGATGGGACGGCTGCGTACGGCGGTGCACAACTTCTCGACCCTGGACCTGCCTCCGGACGAGTTGCTCGGGCATCTGGACGACCTGGTGGGGCGGATCGACCAGGACGAGCCCGGTGGTGAGGGGAGCCCGTCGATGACCGGCGCCACATGTCTGTACGCCGTCTACGACCCCGTCTCCCGCACCTGCTCCATGGCCAGGGCGGGCCACCCGCTGCCCGCTCTGGTGCACCCCGACGGCCGGGTGGACTTCCCCGAGCTGCCGGCCGGGCCCCCGCTCGGTCTGGGAGGCATGCCGTTCGAGGCGGCGGAGCTGACGCTGGAGGAGGGCAGTCGGCTGGTGTTCTACACGGACGGTCTGATCGAGGACCGCAGCCGGGACATCGACGTCGGTATCGAGCTGTTGCGTCAGGCGCTCGCCCACGCCGACCGCACCCCGGACGAGACCTGCCAGGACGTGCTGGACGCGCTGCTGCCGGCCCGCGCGAAGGACGATGTGGCGCTGCTGATCGCCCGCACCCGGCACCTCGGCTCGGACCGGGTCACCGAGTGGGAGGTGCCGTCCGATCCGAGCGCGGTCTCCGGGATGCGGGCCAGGGCCGGCCGCACCCTGGAGGCCTGGGGGCTGGCGGACCTCGCCTTCGGCACCGAACTGATCCTCAGCGAGCTGCTCACCAACGCCATCCGGTACGGCTCGGGGCCGATCCGCGTGCGGCTGCTCCACGACCAGAGCCTGACCGTCGAGGTGGCCGACGGCAGCAACACCTCGCCCCATCTGCGGTACGCGGCCACCACCGACGAGGGCGGCCGTGGGCTGTTCCTGGTGGCGCAGCTCGCCCAGCGCTGGGGCACCCGCTACACCCACGGCGGAAAGATCATCTGGGCGGAGCTGCCGCTGCACGGCAACGCGCCTCATGACGGGGTGACCTCGCTTCTCGGTTTCACGGACGACGAGCTGCTCTGATGCTCAGGGCCGGCCCACGCTGAGGCGCAGGGCCGGGCCGCCGCACTCAGGTCCGCTCCTGCCCCGGATTCACGTGCTCCCCCGGTGTCGCGAACTCCGCGACCGCGTCGGCGCCGACCACCGCTCCGGTCGACTTCCTGCCGCGCCTGAGCCGCCGCTCCAGCCAGCCCGCGAAGGTGGTCAGGGCGAAGTTCAGCACGATGAAGACGACGGCCACGACGGTGAAACTGGCGATGGTGTTGGCGCCGTAGTTGGCGCTCATCGGTCGGACCGATGCCAGCAGTTCGGAGAAGCCCAGAACCGCTCCGCCGAGCGCCGTGTCCTTCACGATGACCACGAGCTGGCTGACGATCGCCGGGAGCATGGCCGTCACCGACTGCGGCAGCAGCACGTACCGCATCGACTGGCCCTTGCGCATGCCGATCGCCTTGGCCGCGTCCGTCTGGCCGCCGGGCAGGGACAGAATGCCCGCGCGGACGATCTCGGCGAGCACGGAGGCGTTGTAGAGCACCAGCCCGGTCACCACTGCGTACAGCGGACGGTCGTCCGGGCTGACGGCTGTGAACTCGGCGTACGCGGCGTTGGCGAACAGCATCAGGACGAGCACGGGGATGGCACGGAAGAACTCCACGAACAATCCCGCGACGGCCAGGACCCACCGATGCTGAGACAGCCGGGCGATGCCGAACAGCGCGCCGAGCGGCAGGGCGATCGCCATGGAGAGGGCCGCGCCGACGAGGGTGTACTCCAGGCCCGGGAGGATGTAGGTCGTCCATACCCGCGGATCGGTGAAGAACGGCGCCCATTTGGACCACTCCAGCTGGCCCTTCTCGGCGAGGCTGCGCACGACCCACCAGATCAGGGCGGCGAGCGCGACGAGGAAGACCGCTGTGTACACGGCGTTGCGCCGCCGGGCGCGCGGTCCGGGCGCGTCGTAGAGCACGGAGGTCATCGCCGCACCGCCACCTTCCTTGCCACCCAGCCGAGCAGCAGCCCCATGGGCAGGGTGAGGCAGATGAACCCGAAGGCGAAGATGGCGGAGATCAGGATGAGCTGGGCTTCGTTCTCGATCATCTCCCGCATCAGCAGCGCGGCCTCGGCGACCCCGATGGCAGCGGCCACCGTGGTGTTCTTGGTCAGGGCGATCAGCACGTTCGCCAGTGGTCCGACCACGGAGCGGAAGGACTGCGGGAGCACGATGAGGCCGAGCACCTGCGGAAAGCTCAGGCCGATGGCCCGGGCGGCCTCCACCTGTCCGACGGGCACGGTGTTGATCCCGGACCTCAGGGCCTCGCAGACGAACGCCGCCGTGTAGGCGGTCAGTCCGAGCACCGCCAGCCGGAAGTTGATCCCCTCGAAGGTGCTCGCTCCCAGGGTCACTCCGAGGGTCTGGAACAGACCGAGGGAGGTGAAGACGATGATGACGGTCAGCGGGATGTTCCGCACGATGTTGACGTACGCGGCGCCGACACCGCGCATCAGGGGCACGGGGCTGACCCTCATCGCCGCCAGCACGGTGCCCCACACCAGCGCCCCGACGGCGGAATAGACCGTGAGCCGGATGGTGGTCCAGAAGGCCCCGAGCAGGTCGTACCCCTCAAGGAAGTCGAACACGGGCTCCCGCCTTCCGCTTCGCGTCGGGCCGTCAGCTGACGACGACGCCGATCTTCGGCGGCGGCTCGTTCCGGTATCCGGCGGGTCCGAAGTTCTTCTTCACATACGCTTCCCAGGTGCCGTCCTTGACCATCTTCTCCAGGGCGGCGTTGATCTTGTTCTTGAGCTCGCTGCCCTTCTGGACCCCGATGCCGTAGTTCTCGTTGCTCAGCTTGAACCCGCCGAGCTTGAACTTCCCCTTGAACTGCTCCTGTGCCGCGTATCCGGCGAGGATCGAGTCGTCGGTGGTCAGCGCGTCGACGGCCTTGTTCTCCAGCCCGGTCAGGCATTCGGAGTAGCCGCCGTACTCCTGGAGCTGGGCCTGGGGGGCGATCTTGGTCTTGACGTTCTGCGCCGAGGTGGAACCCGTGACGGAGCAGAGCTTCTTGTTGTTCAGATCCGACGGCTTGGTGATGGAGCCGTCGTTCGCGCGCACGAGGACGTCCTGGTGGGCCAGCAGATACGGGCCCGCGAAGTCGACCTTCTTGCGGCGCTCGTCGTTGATGGAGTACGAGGCCGCGATGAAGTCCACGTCGCCCCGCTGGAGCAGCGTCTCGCGGTCGGCGCTCTTGGCTTCCTTCCACACGATCTGGTCGGGCTTGTAGCCCAGCTGCTTCGCTATGTACGTAGCCACGTCGACGTCGAAGCCCGTGTACTTGCCGTCCGGGGTCTTCAGCCCGATGCCCGGCTGGTCGTACTTGATACCGACTGTGATCTTGTCCTTGTCGTCGCCGGTCTGACCGCCGCCGTCCGAGCCGCAGGCGGCTACGGTGCCGGTCAGGGGCAGCAGGAGCGCGGCGGCTGCCATGGTGGCCTTGCGTAGCTTCATGGTGATCGTCCCTGGAAGTCAGTGGTGAAGGATCTTCGACAGGAAGTCCCTGGCTCGGTCGCTGCGCGGGTTCGTGAAGAACGCGTCGGGCGTCGTCTCCTCCACGATCCGCCCGTCGGCCATGAACACCACGCGGTTGGCGGCCGAACGGGCGAAACCCATCTCGTGCGTGACGACCACCATGGTCATGCCGTCCCGGGCGAGCTGCCGCATGACCTCCAGCACTTCGTTGATCATCTCCGGGTCCAGTGCCGAGGTGGGCTCGTCGAAGAGCATGATCTTCGGGTCCATGGCCAGGGCCCGGGCGATGGCGACGCGTTGCTGCTGGCCGCCGGAGAGCTGGGCGGGGTACTTGTCCGCCTGGGCGGCGACCCCGACCCTGTTCAGCAGTGAGCGGGCCCGTGCCTCGGCCTCGGACTTCTGCTTCTTGCGGACCTTGAGCTGTCCGAGCGTGACGTTCTGGAGCACGGTCTTGTGGGCGAAGAGGTTGAAGGACTGGAACACCATGCCGACGTCGGCGCGCAGCCGGGCGAGCTCCCTGCCTTCGGCCGGGAGCGGTCTGCCGTCGATGACGATCTCGCCCGAGTCGATGGTCTCCAGGCGGTTGATGGCGCGGCACAGGGTCGACTTGCCGGACCCGGACGGCCCGATGACGACGACCACTTCGCCCCGGTGGACGGTCAGGTCGATGTCCCGGAGCACGTGCAGGGCGCCGAAGTGCTTGTTGACCTTGCTCAGCTCGACCAGTGCGCTGCCCGTACCCGCGGCGGGATGGTCCGTGCTCACGTTCACCCCGCCTCTCGGTCACCGGGCACCGGGGAGGGCTCGGGCAGCTGCTGTTCCGTCCAGATGGTCTTGCCGCCTCCGGTCAGCCGGGTCCCCCAGCGGCGGCTGATGTGGGCGACCATGTCCAGTCCCCGGCCGCCCTCGTCGTCGTCCTCGGCGTGCCGCAGATGGGGCGCCGCGGTGCTGGTGTCGGACACCTCGCAGATGAGGGCGGCGTCCCGGATCAGCCGGAGCTCGACGGACCCGGAGGAGTAGCGGACGGCGTTGGTGACCAGCTCGGTGGCGATGAGCTCGGTACTGAAACCCAGCTCCCCGAGGCCCCATGTGCCGAGCAGCCCGGAGACGAGGCGGCGGGCGGCGGCCGCGCTGGCCGGCTCGTTGGGCAGGTTCCAGGAGCCGATGCGGTCGGGGCCGAGGACGCGGGTGCGGGCCATCAGCACCAGGGCGTCGTCCTGGGGCTCGTCGGGGAGCAGGGCTGCCAGCAGCCTGTCGCACAGCTCCTGCAGGGGAGTGTCGGGCCGGCTCAGGACGGAGCGGTAGTGAGCGAGCCGGCTGTCCGTGCTTCCCGGGTCCGGCGTCCCCGGGAACATTGCCTGGTTCTGGAGGACGAGGACACTGCCTTCGGGGAGCCGGACGGTGGTGGCGGTGTACTCGCCCGCGCCCCTGCCCAGCACCGGGCCGTCCGGGCCGTCGATCACCCGGATCTGCCCGTCCGGAGGCACCAGGACGGGCGGGGGGTGGCCCGCGCGGGCCACGGCGCAGAGCCCGGTGGCGGGGTCGTACACCGCGTAGACGCATGACGCCGTCAGGAGCGGTTCGTCGCGGCCCGGTTCCCGTAGCTCACTTCCGAGCCGCACCGTCAGGTCGTCCAGCCGGGCGAGGAGATCGTCGGGCTGGAGGTCCATGGCGGCGAAGGCCCCGACAGCCGTGCGCAACCTCCCCATGGTGGTCACGGCCCGCATTCCCCGGCCCGACACGTCGCCTGCCACGAGCGCCACCCGGGTCCCGGAGAGCGGCAGGACGTCGTACCAGGCTCCGCCGGATGCCACCGGCAGATAAGCGTAGGCGGTCTCCAGGGCGCTGTGCGCCGGGAGCCGGGCGGGCACCAGGGTGCGCTGGGTGAGACGTGCGAGGGTGTGCTCACGGGTGAAGCGGCGGGCGTTGTCCACGCAGACGGCGGCCCTGGCCACCAGGTCGGTCGCGAGCTCGAGGTCCGCTTCGTCGAAGGGGTCGGAGCCGCGCAGACGGTAGAAGGCCGCCATGCCCAGCACCACCCCGCGTGCGGTGAGCGGAACGGCCATCAGGGAGTGTGCGCCCGCTTCCCGCAGCAGCTCCGCCCACCGCGGATCCCGGGCGAGGCGGGTGTCGTCGGCCTCCAGCTCCCTTATGAGCCGTGGTTGCAGATCGCCCAGCGCCCCGGCGAAGGGGGTGCCGTACGGCATCACCCGCACGTCGCCGACCCGGATGGGATTCTGCTGGGCGAGGGAGCCGGCGACGCGGATGCCCGCCCTGCGGACGGTGATGGGCTCGGTCAGCGGGCCGGGGGCTGGGGCTTCGCCGTGCAGGACGGAGTCCAGTACATCGACCACGGCGGCGTCGGCCAGCTCGGGCGCGGCGACGTCGGTGAGCTCCTGCGCGGTGCGGAAGACGTCGAGGGTGCTGCCGATGGCCGCTCCGGCCCGGTAGAGCAGGTCGAGACGCCGCTCGGCGCTGTCACGTTCGGTGATGTCCACCGTGGTCGCCGCGACACCCAGGGGGTTTCCCTCGCGGTCACGGATGCGGAACGCGGTGATGGACAGCAGTCTGACGTCCTCGCCTGTGCCGGGCAGCCGCCCCCGGTAGCGCAGGTCCTTGATCGCTTCGCCGGTGTCGAGCACCCGGCGCACCCTTTGCTCGGTTTCGGCGTCGATGAGCCCGAGCTCCCGCCAGGTGCGGCCCTGCAGCTTGCGCGCCTCCAGGCCCCGCACCCCCGGCGCGGCGGAGTTGAACCGCACGATGCGCAGCTCGCGGTCCATCACGTGCAGCCCGATCGGGGGCTGTGTGAAGAGCGCGTCGAGCACTGCCTCATCGAAGTCGGGATCCATGCCGTACGGACCTCCTTTGTCGTACGGCTTTGCCGGTCGTACGGCGCAGGTGTGCACACCTTGTCCTCCATTGAGCCGCGCCGCGCGGGGTAGCGCACCCCGGCTCGGGTCCGACCGGGTGAAGTGCCCGGAACCGGCCATTGCCGGAGAGCGCCGAGTGGCGGCTCGCGCACGTTCGGCGACGGACTCCGCAGAGCGGGCGCAGGCGTCTCACCGGTGCATATGCCGGGCGGCGCGCGGGGCACGGCACGCGCCCGCCCCCGTTCGAAACCGCCGGTTTCTCGCCGGAAGGGCTGTCCCGTACTCCGAACGGGGCAGACGCGGCGGGCGGCGCCCTCCTAGCCTTACCCAGCCCGACGGTCACCCTGACCTACGGGCTCGCGGGCGACTCGGGCCGCGACGACGACATCGGCTTCCACTCGTGCCTTTACTGCGAGTACAACAACGGCCAAAGCAGCAAGGACGCCATCGCGAACACGCCACACATCCATGTCGCCTGCGACCCGCCCACCTCCGAGCCACAGGCCACACGGGGCACAGCCTGACGCGCGACACTCCCCGACCCGCTTGCCCCATCCGCCCCTTGTGACCAGGCCTTCCCCCTCTGGCACACGCGCACCAGTACAGCGGTCCATCGCGCACCGCGCCGTCGGCCATCGTCGGCTCGCACACGGGCGCATCCCCCGCAGTACGCGCATCACATTGGCTGAAAATCATCAGGTCGCGATCCATCGCGTTGTCTGGACCACTGGCGAATGTAAGCGTTTTCCCGCTGCGCCCGCTTGATCGCGTCACGACCCGGGCCGACTCGATCCCCTGCGCTTTTGCGTCAACTTTCACGTAAGGCGCACAGAACCCACACAGCAGGCGCCACCATGTGACCGACAGGGCATGGCGACTTCCGCGCTCGGGGGAGGGCGTGGTCGTCGTGCCGGGGGGTTAGGGGGAGGGACTTTCACCGCATGAAGCGGACCCGCACTTCGCGGACCATACGCACGGCCGCGCTCACCGCAGGAGCACGCAGCCTCACGCTCGGGGTGCCGTCGGCGCCCGCGCAGGCCGCCGACGGGACACCGCGCATCGATCTGCGGGTGCTGGCCATGTCAGACAGGGGGGCGGCCACGGCCTCGCCCACCGCCGGGCTCGACGGCCCGGGCACCCCGTACACCGCCGCCGAACCCAGCGACGCCCAGCGCCCGGTGACCGACGCCGGGTTCCTGGCCACCACCGCCACGGCACCGTCGCCGGACGTACCCGGGGCCGCCGGGCTCGGGAACCCGGCGGCCCCGGGCCGAACCCGGCGCAGCTGAACCAGCGGCCCGCTCGTACCGGGCCGCTCGTACCGGGCCGCTCCGGCTCGTCGCGAGGCATCGGGTTCCAGGAGCCGTTCGCGCCCGGAACCCGATCCGCTCGCTATCCGCACCGTTCTTTACTGCCGTGGAGCCCATTCCATGCACGTTCAGCACCGCGCGCCGCGCCCGGGCGCGGCGCGGGTCACCCTGCTCACCGAAGGCACCTACCCCCACAGTCACGGCGGGGTGAGTGTCTGGTGCGACCAACTCGTCAGTGGTATGCCCGATATCGACTTCGACGTGATCGCGGTGACCGGCACCGGCCGCGAGTCACTCGCCTGGGACCTGCCGCAGCATGTGTCCGAGCCCGTGACGGTGCCCATGTGGGGTCCGGCGCCGACGGGCGCGCCGCCACGCGGGCGCCGGGAGCGCCTGCTGATGGCCTCGTACGAGAGATTCCTGACCGCCCTTCTCGACCCGTCGGCCGAGGATGGTTTCGCCCCCGCGCTGTACGAGATGGCGCACGCCGCCCGGGACGGCCGGCTCAGCCCCGCGCTGCGCGGTGACCGGGCCCTGCGGGTGCTGACCGGGGTGTGGAACCGGCGGGGCCTGCCGGTACGCGAGGCCCGTCCCACCCTGCACGACGCCGTCACCGCCACCGGTCTCCTTGAGCACGCGCTGCGGCCCCTGAGCGCCCGGCCGCCCGAGCACGGGGTCGCCCACGCGGTCAGCGGGGGCGTCGCCGTCCTCCCCGGGCTCGCCGCCAAGGAACTGCACGGTGTGCCACTGCTGCTGACGGAGCACGGGGTGTATCTGCGGGAGCGCTATCTGGGCTACCGCACGGGGCCGTACCGATGGCCCGTGAAGGCGGTGCTGCTCGGTTTCTTCCGGCTGCTGGCCGAGGAGACCTACCGGCAGGCCGCCCTGGTCACCCCCGGCAACCGCTACAACCGGCTCTGGGAGGAGGAGGGCGGAGCCGATCCGCAGCTCATCCGCACGGTCTACAACGGCGTCGACCCCGCGGCCTTCCCGCCCGCGGGCCCCGAACCGCAGCGCCCGACTCTCAGCTGGGCCGGCCGGGTCGACCCGATCAAGGACCTGGAGACCCTGATCAGGGCGTTCGCGGAAGTCCGGGAAGTGCTTCCGGAGGCCACGCTGCGGCTGTTCGGCGGTACCCCGCGCGGCGGCGAGGCGTACCGGGAGCGGTGTGAGGCGCTGGCCGCCTCGCTGGGACAGGGCGACGCGGTCACCTTCGAGGGCCGGGTCGACGACATCCGGGACGCCTATGCGGCGGGCAGTGTGGTGATGCTCTCCAGCATCAGCGAGGGCTTCCCCTTCACCCTCATAGAGGCCATGTCGTGCGGCCGGGCGACCATCTCCACCGATGTGGGCGGGGTACGGGAGGCCGTGGGCGACGCCGGACTCGTCGTGCCGCCGCGCGATCCGGCCGCGATGGCGGCCGCGGCTCTGGAACTGCTGGGCGACCCGGCACGCCGGGCGGCGATGGGTGAGGCGGCCAGGCTGAGGGTCATCGATCAGTTCACGCTCCGTCAGACCATCGAGACCTTTCGGGGCATCTATCTGGACCTGTCCGTGCGCGGCATGTTCCAGCTCGCCGATCCATGGGGCGCGGACCTCGACAGCACGGTGATGCTGAGGAGCGTGGCCGGATGAGCGGCCCCCTGTCCCTCGAACCCGGTGGCGGCCGTGATGACACGCTGGCCCTGCGGCTGAGCGCCACCCACGACACCACGCTCGCGCTGCGTGTGGCCAGGGCTCCCGAGGATCCGGTGGACCGGCTGGCGGCGGACATGGCCGACCAGATCGGGCCCGCCGTGCACGCCTGGGAGGTGGCCGCCCTACTCGAGTCGGAGGGGCTGACCGGTGAACAGATCAGGGAGCGGTACCGCCATCCGGGTCTGTTCTCGCTGGCCGGGGATCTCTACGGACGGGTGCCGCGCAGCTTTCCCGAGCCGCCGCGAGGCGCCGATCCCTGGGCGCCGGACCATGTCCGGTGCGCTCTGCGCGGCGTGCTGTTCGCCCTGCCGGGTCTCGCGTATGTCCTGACCGGGCGGCTGTGGCACGGGGAG
Organism: Streptomyces sp. NPDC019396; assembly: GCF_040632375.1. Lineage (NCBI taxonomy): Bacteria > Bacillati > Actinomycetota > Actinomycetes > Kitasatosporales > Streptomycetaceae > Streptomyces > Streptomyces sp. NPDC019396. The sequence goes on from NZ_JBEYBS010000010.1 coordinate 112,179, forward strand.
CGGGGGGTGTACGCGCTGATTGCGGCCGGGCTGCTGTCCTGGGCATGGGGGCAGGCGCTCAGCCACCGGGCGTATCTGCGGCTGGCGGTGGGGCGGCGGGAGTCGGGCAGGACGCTGCTGTCCGGCGCCCCGGCCGGTGCGCTGATCTCTTCGGCTGCGGCGCTTGCCGTGGCGGGCCCCGGGCCTGCGGCGCTGTTCGCCGTGGGCCAGTCGCTGTATCTCGCCGCGGCCGGGGTGCTGCTGGTGTGCGGGAGGGAGCGGCTGCTGCTGGCCACGCTGGCCCCGCTGATCGCGGGCACCGCGGTGTTGCCGTGGTGGGAACCGGGTGCCGTGGTGCGGATCGCCCTGCCGGCGTTGACGGTGCTGTTGTCCCTCGCCGCTGCGGGGCGCTCCGTCCTGGAGATGCTGCGAGCCGGTGCGGTGGCCGGGGACGGCACCCGGCCGAAGCTTTTCGCGTCGCTGCCGTACGGGCTGTTCGGGCTGGGCGCGGGGGTGCTGGTGACGTTCGTGGGACAGCGCAGTGCGCTGGCCGTTGTGGCGCTGACCTTGAGCATGGGCCCCGCGGAGTGGCTGCTGTACCGCTATCGGGGCCTCTCGCTCACGGCGCTGAGGGCGGCGGCGGACGAGCCGGGCTTCCGGCTCCGGTCGGCGGGGACGCTGGCAATCTGCCTCGGCGGCTATCTGCTGCCGCTCGTACCGGCCGCGCTGCTGACGGAAGCGCCGCCCGGGCCGGTGGTCGCCGTCGCGGCCCTGCTGTGGACGGCGCTGCTCCTTCAGGCGTTCGGTATCGCCTGGACCCCGGCCGTGATCACCGTCGGCGCGGCCTCGGTAGCGGCGCTCTCGGCGGTCACGGCCGGAGCACCGGACACATCGGTCCTGCTGCTGTGCTGCGCCACCGCCGCGGTGCTCCTCACCGCGAGCGCGCTGTGGCTACTGGGGCGGCCCACCGCACACGCCTGATTCCCCGCCCGACCCGGGGCAGTCCCGCACGGTCCGGGACCACTACGCATCGCACATCCACGATCACCAACAGACACGGGTTCGAGACAGCCACCAGAAACACCGGGGACAGCCCCCGGGCACCACACAGCACGTCCCAGGAAAGGAACCACTCACCGTGACCTCGACTTCAGCTCCCCTGGCCGCCGTCACCGGGGCCGAGGGCTTCATCGGCTCCCATCTGACCGAGACCCTGGTCGCCGCCGGCTACCGGGTGCGCGCCATGGCCCAGTACAACTCCTTCTCCTCCTACGGCTGGCTGGAGACTCTGCCGTCGGAGGTACTCGACGAGGTGGAGATCGTCCTCGGCGATGTCCGCGACCCGGGGTCCGTCCGCGGCCTCGTCCAGGGCGCCGACGCCGTCTACCACCTCGCCGCGCTGATCGCGATCCCGTACTCGTACCAGGCACCGCACAGCTACGTGGACACCAATGTCACCGGCACGCTCAATGTGCTGGAGGCGGTGCGGGCACTGGACATCCCGCGGCTGGTGCACACCTCCACGAGTGAGACCTACGGCACCGCGCAGACGGTGCCGATCACCGAGGACCACCCCATCAACACCCAGTCGCCGTATGCCGCCTCGAAGGCAGGCGGGGACCGGCTGGCGGACAGCTACCACGCGAGCTTCGAGACCCCTGTGGTGACTCTGCGCCCCTTCAACACCTTCGGTCCCCGGCAGTCCATGCGCGCCGTGATCCCGACGGTCATCGGCCAGGTGGCGGCGGGAGCGAAGACCATCACCCTCGGGGACCTGCGGCCCACCCGGGACTTCACCTTCGTCAAGGACACCGCGCGGGCCTTCCTCGCCGTTGGCACCGCTCCCGCGGAGGCGGTGGTGGGGCGGACCTTCAACGCCGGTACGGGCGGCGAGATCTCGGTGGGTGACCTGGTCCGGCTGATCGGCAAGGTGATGGACACCGACCTCGACGTGCAGGAGGACGAGCAGCGTATCCGCCCCCCCGCTTCCGAGGTGATGCGCCTGGTCGCCGACGCCTCCCGACTGCGCGAGGCGACGGGCTGGGCACCGGAATCCGACCTGGAGCAGGGGCTCCTGAAGACCGTCGAGTTCTTCCGCGACCCCGCCAACCTCGCTCGCTACAAGACCGACATCTACAACATCTGACGACTACCGATCAAGAAACCCACCGAAGAACGACCGGACTGGACCCTCACCACCCATGTTCCATCAAACCGCCGTACCCGCAGGGGGCTCCTCATGCACGCAGTGATTCTCGCCGGAGGCAAGGGCATCCGGCTGCGTCCGTACACCACCGCCCTCCCCAAGCCACTCGTGCCGATCGGAGACCAGCACGCGATTCTGGAGATCGTCCTCAGGCAGCTCGCCGCCTGCGGATTCACCAGCTGCACCATCGCCGTCGGCCATCTCGGGCAGATCATCCGCGCCTACGTCGGCAGCGGTTCACGCTGGGGGCTGACGATCGACTACGCGATCGAGGAGAGTCCCCTGGGCACCATGGGCCCCCTGCTGACCATGCGGGACCGGCTGCCCGAGTCGTTCCTGGTGATGAACGGCGACGTCCTCACCGACCTCGACTACGCCGACGTACTGCGCCGGCATGTCGCGTCCGAGGCCGCGCTGACCATCGCCACCTACGCCCGCAAGGTCCATATCGACTTCGGTGTGCTGACCACGGACGAGAACCGGGTGGTGGGCTTCAGGGAGAAGCCCAGCATGGACTACCGGGTCTCCATGGGTGTGTACGGGCTCTCCCTCGGCACCCTCGACGGGTACACCCCGGGGCTGCCGCTGGGCTTCGACGAGCTGGTCCTCGACCTGCTGAAGCACGGCAACCCGCCGCACGCCTACGAGTTCGACGGCTACTGGCTGGACATCGGCCGCCCCGACGACTACGACCGGGCCAACGCCGAGTTCACCACGCACCAGTCCCTGTTGCTCAAGGGAGCCTGAACGTCCTATGCGCATCATCGTCCTGGGTTTCACCGGGTATCTGGGCGGACACATCGCCGGACAGTTGCGTGCGCTTGGAGGCGTGCGGCTGTTCAGTGGTGGCCGCTCGCCGGCCGCCGATCTCCGCGTCGACCTCGCCACGGCCGACGCGGGGCGGCTGGCCGAGGCGCTCGCCGACTTCGCACCCGACGTGGTCGTCAACTGCGCGGGAGCGGTCGGCGGCGACTCGGTGAGACTCGCGGAAGTCAACGCCCGCGGCCCGGCCGTGCTGTGCGCGGCCCTGCGGGAGGCGGCGCCCTCGGCCCGGCTGGTGCACCTGGGGTCGGCGGCGGAGTACGGTCCGGCCGAGCACGGGGTCCGGGTGGCCGAGACGGCACCGCCCGGGCCCGTGGCCCCCTACGGGGCGACCAAACTCGCCGGAACCCTGGCCGTGACCTCGTCGGGACTCGACGCGGTGGTGCTGCGGGTGGGCAACCCGGTGGGCCCCGGAGCCCCGTCGAACAGCCTGCCCGGTGGCACCGCCGAGCGCCTGCTGCGGGCGGGCGACGCCCCCGGCGCCGTGGTCCGGTTCGGCGATCTCTCGGCGTACCGCGACTTCGTCGACGTACGGGACCTGGCAAGGGCGGTCGTGCTGGCGACCACCACCACGGGGCCCCTCCCCCGGGTGCTCAACATCAGCGGCGGACGGGCCGTGCCGATCCGGGACCTCGTGGACGGGCTTGTGAGCGAGGCCGGCTTCCGGGGCCGTATCGAGGAGGCGGCGACGGCCGGATCGGCCCGTTCGGCGGGTGTGGGCTGGCAGTGCTCCGACATCACCGCGGCGCACGGGGCACTGGGCTGGGAACCCGGGTACGGGCTCGGGGACTCGCTCGCCGTGCTCTGGGAGTCGGTGTCCGCGCAGGCGAGACTGGACGCGGTGCCATGAGCCTCCTGGTGCCGCTCTATGTGCATCCCGCCGAAGATCCGGACGCCTGGCGGCTGCTCGCCTCGGCCGCCGACCGGATCTACGGAGTGGTGCTCAACACCGCCGACGGGCCGGGCACTTCGCCCGACCCGGCGTTCGTCTCCGCCGCCCGCGCACTGCGGGCGGCGGGGACGCGCGTCCTCGGCTATGTCGACCTGGACTACGGGGTGCGTCCCGACGACGCGGTGCTCCGCGACATCGACCGCCACCGGGAGTGGTACGGCACCGATGGCTGCTTCTTCGACCAGGTGCCGGCCGACCGCTCCGCGCTGCCCGGCTGCCGCCGCCTGGTGCGGGCTGCGCGGCAGCGCGGAGCGGAGACCGTCGTGCTCAACCACGGGGTCCATCCCGCTCCGGGCTATGCGCGGATCGCGGATCTGCTGGTGACCTTCGAGGGCCCATGGACGGTGTACCTGTCATCGTTCACACTCCCCCGCTGGACGGCCCGTCACCCGCCGGAACGGTTCTGCCATCTGGTGTACGGGGTGCCGCCCGCACTTGCACGGGTGGCCGAGAAGGCGGCCACCGAGCGTGGCGCGGCGGTGTCGTGCGCGGTCGCGGATACGCTGCCCAACCCATGGCTCGCCCCGCCGCCCGTACTGTTCGAGGAATCCGCGTGACCGCTCGTACACCGGCACATCGCGGGTCTCGGTGCTCCGCGCTGCTCACCGTCCTCTGCCTGCTCCTGCTGGCGGGGTGCGCAGCGGATCCGGCGCCGAACCCCGGTCCGGACCACCCGCGCTGGCTGCCCACGCCCGGAACGCCCTGGCAGTGGCAGCTGAGCGGCCGGCTGGACCCCACGGCCGACGTGCCCGTGTACGACATCGACGGCTTCGAAAACACCGCGGACGATGTGGCCCGGCTGCACCGGGACGGCCGCAAGGTCATCTGCTACGTCAACGCCGGCTCCTGGGAGGACTTCCGGCCCGACCAGGCCGACTACCCCGTCGCCGTGCGGGGCAAGCCGAACGGCTGGCGGGGCGAGCGCTGGCTGGACATCCGCCGCCTCGATGTGCTGCGGCCACTGCTGGAGCGGCGCTTCGACATGTGCCGCGACAAGGGCTTCGACGCGATCGAGCCCGACCTCATGGACGCGTATCTGAACGACACCGGCTTCCCTCTGACGGCGGAGCACCAGCTCGCGTTCAACCGGATGCTCGCCCGCCTCGCCCATCAGCGCGGGCTGTCCGTCGGGCTGAAGAACGATCTGCCACAGATCCCCCAGCTGGTACGGGACTTCGACTTCGCCGTCAACGAGGAGTGCGCCCAGTACGAGGAGTGTGCGCTGCTCACCCCCTTCATCAAGGCGGGGAAGGCGGTCTTCCATGTCGAGTACGCCCTGCCCACGGGCGAGTTCTGTGCGGAGGCACGCCGTCTCGGGCTGTCGTCGATGCGCAAGCGGCTGAACCTGGACCCATGGCGGGAGCCCTGCTGAAGCGGGCCGGGGTGCTCGTCCGTCAGGTTCCGGGGCGCAGGAAGCGGCGGAGCCTGGTGAGCGTCCAGGTGTTGATGATGTCGTCCTTGGTCAGCCAGCCCCGCTGCGCCGTGGCCACTCCGTAGCGCATGTACGGCAGATGCGTGGTGGAGTGGGAGTCCGAGTTCACCGCGAACTTCACCCCGTACCTCTTGGCGCGCAGGATGTCCTCGTCGCAGAGGTCGAGGCGCTCGGGGTGCGCGTTGATCTCCAGGGCGGTGCCGGTTCTGGCGCAGGCTTCGAAGACCGCGTCGAAGTCGGCGTCGATGCCGGGGCGTTTGCCGATGCGGCGGGTGGTGGGATGCCCGATGATCGCGACGTACGGGTTCTCGCAGGCGCGGATCAGGCGGCGGGTGAGCGCCTTCCGGCTCTGGTTGAAGTGCGAGTGGATCGAGGCGACGCAGATGTCGAAGCCGGCGAGGAAGTCGTCGGGCCAGTCGACGTCACCGTCCGGTCCGATGTTGAGCTCGGTGCCGTGCAGCAGCCGCATCCCCTTGTGCCTGCGGTCGAGTGCACGCACCTCCTTGCGCTGGGCAAGCATCTTCTCCCTGGTCATCCGCTGCATGGCGAGGTCGGGGGCGTGGTCGGTGACGGCGTAGTAGGAGTAGCCGCGCTCGGCGGCCGTGGCGATCATGTCCTCGAGTGAGGCGAGCCCGTCGGTGAGATCGGTATGGGTGTGCAGATCCCCTCGGATGTCCTTTTCCATGACCAGATCGGGGAGTTCGCCGCGCAGCCCCGCCGCGATCTCGCCCCGGTCCTCGCGCAGGGTGGGCGCGATCCAGGGCAGGCCGAGGCGTTCGTAGATCTCCTCCTCGGTCCTGGAGGCGACCTTCTTCCCGCTCTCGGCGTCGAAGAGTCCGTACTCGGAGAGTTTGAGGCCGAGGTGGACGGCGATCCCGCGGGTGCGGATGTTGTGCGCCTTGGACCCGGTGAAGTACTGGAGGCCGCCGCCCCAGGAGTCGGGTGGAAGGACCCGCAGATCGATCTGCAGGCCCCTGGTGGTGCGGATGGAGGTCTTCTTCTCGCCGTGCGCGATGATCTCGGCGGTGTACGGGAGGCTGCCGAGGGCCTCCATGAAGGGCGCCGACTTCTTCGCGGCGACGAGGATGTCGATGTCCCCGATGGTCTCCCGCATCCGGCGCAGTGACCCGGCGTAGGCACAGCCCTCGCAGCCCTTGATCTCCGACAGGGCGGCGACGATCTGCTCGGCGGATTCCGTCGCGGCGTTCAGGAGGATCCGGCTCCCGGCCTTCTGCATCAGGGCGATGCCGTGGAGCAGGTTCTCCTCGGTCTTCGGGCCGAAGCCCTTGAGGTCCCGCAGGCGCTCCTGATGGATGGCGTCGAGGAGCTGGTCGACGGAGGCGACCTCGAGCTCCTGGTAGAGCAGCAGAGCCTTCTTGGGCCCGAGCATGGGGATGGTCATGAGCTCGCGTACCCCGGCCGGGATGGACTGCCTGCGCTCCTCGACGGCGGCGATCTGCCCGGTCGTCAGATACTCGCTGACCTTGTCGGCGATCGACTTGCCGACATTGGGGATCTCCTTCAGGCCCTTGGCATCGAGTGTGGCGACATCGGTGTGGTAGCCGCCGATGGCCCGGGCGGCCTTCTCGTAGGAGCGGGCCCGGAAGGCGTCCCCGCCGGTGATCGCGATGAGGTCGGCGTACTCCTGGAGCAGCACTTCGATCTCTTCGTTGGCCCTGGGCATGGCTCCAGCGTCACACGGGGCACGGCGGAGCGCGCTGGATCACGGCGCGGGAACACGTGAGCGAGTGCGCGCGTTGTGTGGCCAGGTACCCGGGCACCGTCTGGAGATCCATGTCCCCTTCCCCTGCTTCCCCTGCATCCCGAGCGGTGCGCCTCGCGTTCTGTGGCGCACTGGCTGCCCTGAGCCTCGGCTGCACGGCCCTGGACCGGCCCACCAAAGATCGACCGGCCGCTTCCCCTTCCCCCGCCGCCCCGGTCACGGCCCGGTCCACCGCTCCGTCGCCCACGGCGACGGCAACGGCAACGGCAACGGCAACGGCAACGGTGAACAGGACATCCGACCCGGCCCGGCTGCGTACCGAGCCGGCCCGGCTGGCCATCCCCGCGATAGGCGTCAGAGACCTGAAGGTCGTCCCCTACCAGGGCACCACCGACGACGGGCCCGGCACACGCATACAGGACCGCGGGATCGCCGCCAGCCCCTACGGGGAGCGGGGCGGAGTCGGGCCGGGCCAGGTCGGCAACTATCTCGTCACGGCGCACCGCCTGGCCGCGGGCGGGCCGCTGCACGAGCTGCCGTCTCTCGGTATCGGCGACACGGTGTCGGTCACCTGGGACGGGACGGTCTACGAGTACCGGATCAACGAGCTCCGCACGACCTCGTTCCGCTCCGGACGCTCACTCGCCGAGCAGCGGGCCGCCGTCCCCGGGATGCCCGGGAGACAGCCGGTGGAAGCGATGATCACGCTATCGACCTGTGCCACGCCGGAGGACCACGCGGCAGGCAACTACTGGCGTGACGCGCACGGGAATCCCGAGCACCGCATCGACCGGATCGGGTTGCTGACGACGGTGAGGGAGGGGTGACGCATGACGGCCCGAGGGAGCCGTGATGCGTGGCCGGACTGCCCGGCCTAGCCTCGAATGAGTGGTCCGTTCGGGGGAAATCGAGAGAGAAGAGCCGATGTCAACCGCCTACATGCCCAGCTCTCCGGTGCTCGAGCCCGAGGCGTCGGAGTTCGCGACAGCCACGAGCAACCACCCGTTCCTTTTTGAAATGCCTCCGGCCGAAGGCCGCAGAGCCGTGGACGACGTGCAGTCCGGCGATGTCACCATGCCCGCGGTCGACGAGGAGTGGATCACGGTCCACAGCGGCCCCACGGGTTCGGTCCGCGCCCGTATCGTCAAACCCGCCGGTGCCACCGGGACCCTCCCTGTGATCGTGTACATCCACGGCGCCGGCTGGGTGTTCGGTGACGCGCACACCCACGACCGGCTGGTGCGTGAACTCGCCTCCGGGGTGGGCGCGGCCGTGGTCTTCCCCGAGTACGACCGCTCGCCGGAGGCCCACTACCCGATCGCGATCGAGCAGAACTACGCGGTCGCGCGCTGGGTGGTCTCCGACGGCATGAGCAAGAACCTGGACGCCTCGCGGATGGCCGTCGCGGGTGACTCCGTGGGCGGGAACATGGCCATCGCGCTGACCCTGATGGCGAAGGAGCGCGGCGATGTCACCCTGGTGCAGCAGGTGCTCTTCTACCCGGTGACCGACGCGAACTTCGACACCCCCTCGTACCACCAGTTCGCTGAGGGGTACTTCCTGCGGCGCGACGGCATGCAGTGGTTCTGGGACCAGTACACGACCGACGAGCGCGAACGCGCACAGATCACCGCATCGCCGCTGCGTGCGTCGCTGGAGGAGCTGGCGGGGCTTCCTCCCGCGCTGGTGATCACCGGTGAGGCGGATGTGCTGCGCGACGAGGGCGAGGCGTATGCCAACAAGCTGCGCCAGGCCGGTGTGCCGGTGACGTCCACGCGGTACCAGGGCATCATCCATGACTTCGTGATGCTGAACGCGCTGCGCTCCACGCATGCCGCGGGAGCGGCGATCGGCCAGGCCACGGCGACGCTCAGGGAGGCGCTGCACGGTCCTCCCGCGTAGGTCATCGGGCTACCGGTCAGAACCCAGGTCCTGACCGGCGGCCGGACAGGACCTAGGCGACCGACGCCAGGGTGTCGACCAGCCTGCGGCGGGCCGCGCGCATCGCGGGCAGCAGGGCGAGCGTGACCGCGCCCAGTACGGCCGCAGCCGTCAGCAGCACCAGCAGCACGGGGGACGGCGCATGTGCGATGCCGGCGCCGATGCCGCTGGAGCGGCCCTCCGCGTCGATCAGCCAGCCGGCCAGCGGCACACCGAGTCCCGCACCCACCGTCACCGCGGCGAGCGCGGTGAAGCCGACGGCGGTCACCGTGACCGCGGTGATCTGGCGCGGTGACAGCCCGATCGCCTTCAGGGCGAGAAGGTCGCGTTCGCCGTCCCGTACGGTGCCGCCGATCACCGTGGACACCTCGGTGAGCCCGATCAGGGCCAGCACGGCGATCAGGCCCGCCACGACTCCGCGCATGGCCGACAGCCGGTCGGCGGGGCTGGTGACCTCGTGGATGTCCAGCCGGCCGCCAGAGGCTTCGGACAGAGCGGTGCGCACCTCGCCTGGGTCCGTGCCCGGCCGCAGTTGCACCTGGTAGAGGGTCGCCCGCAGGGCGGGATCATTCTCGCGGAGGGTGTCGAGCGAGGTGGAGACGGTACGGCCGGCGTTCTCCGGTTCGATGCTGCGGCCGACGATGTGCAGGACCTGGGGGTGGCCGCCGACGGTCATCCTGACCCAGTCACCGACGTGCACACCGAGGAGATCGAGCAGTCCCTGTCCCGCTACGGCCTCGTCGGGTCCGGCGGCGGCGCGGCCCTCGGCGACCGAGTAAGGGTAGGGCTGCTGCCGGGTACCGAAGCCGCGCAGGGCGATGGTGCCGGTCTGGCCCGGGGCCAGGGCGGCGACCTCGACCCCGGGGTGTGCCGCGGCGACCCGGTCGTCACGCTCGATGAGGGCCTTTGCCTCGGCGTCGGCGAGGTCCTTGTCGGCGCGTGCGGTGAGCGCGGCGGCGAGTCCGAGTTCCTGGGGCCGGCTGTCGAAACGGGCGATGGTGGTCCATGCGCTGAGTGCCACCGTGATCAGCATCAGCGGCAGCGCCAGCCGGGCCACCGTGGCGGGTGTGTGCCGTCCGCGTACGAAGGCCCGGTGGAAGCCGAGCACCAGCGCCGGGGGTACCCGAAGGCCCAGAGCGCTGCGTGCCGGGCCGGCGAGCCCGCCGCGTGCGCCCGGAGCGCCGACGAGTCCCGGCACCGGGGGAACCCGTCCCGCACGCCAGGCGGCGAGAGCGGTGGTGGCGCCGATGAACAGCACGGCACCGACGGGCACGGCGAGCAGCGCGGCGGTGTGACCCGGCAGTCCCTGCCAGACGCCGACGGCTTCGCCCAGCCTGCCCGGGATGCGCCTGCCGAGTGTGCCGGTGAGGGCGATGGCGACGACCGCGCCGAGCGCGGCGAACGCCAGGTGCTGGACCAGGAAGACCCGGACCACCTGGCCGGGGGTGAATCCGATGGCCTTGAGGATGGAGATGTCCCGCAGATGGCCGCGTACCCGGGTGCTGATCGCGCCGTAGACGGCGAGGGCAGCGGCGAGCAGGGCTCCGAGTCCGAAGAGTCCCAGCACCTGGCCGAGCAGCCGGGTGTCACCCTGGGCCTCGGCCCGTGCCTGCCGCCAGTTCGACACATCCGTGACGGCTCCGGCGCCGAGGCGGGTGACGGCACGCTGGACGGCGTAGTCGGTGTCTTCCGGATCTGCCAGGAGCAGTCCGGTGACCTGGCCCGGACGGTCCCCGCCACCAGCGGCGGCGGCGCGTACGGCACCGGGGGGTGCCCAGACGGTGCCGGCGCGCTCGCCGGGGCGGTAGCGGGGCTCGGCGCTGTCGGCGACGCCGACGACGGTGAGGGTCTGCCCGGTCCCGGGCAGGGTGAGGGCGTCGCCCGGCCCGACGACCAGGGCGCGGGCCAGGCTGCTCTCCAGGACGGCCCCGTCCGGGGTTCCGGCAGTCAGCCAGCGTCCGGAGGTGAGCAGGGGACGGCCGGTGACGGGCGGTTCCGTGCCCACTCCACGCAGTTCGACGGCAGCACGTGCGCCCCGGGACTCCACAGTGACGTGCGCGGTTCGGTAGGGCCCTGACACGGCGTCGACGCCGTCGAGGGCGGCGAGGGCGCTCGCGTCGGCGTCCGGTCCGGTGTGGATCCACACATGGGCCCCGTGGGACTGGGCGAACACCCGCTGCCAGGGGTTGGTGGCGTAACCGAAGAGCGCGGCGGCCAGCAGCAGTGCGGCGACGATCCCCGCGGTGGCCGAGACGATGAACAGCGCCTCGCCCCGGTGTGTGCGCAGATCGGCGTGCGCCCAGCGCAGTGTGGCCCGCACGGTCAGTCCTTCAGTTCCAGGACGCCGGACAGTCCGCCGCCCCTGGCCGGTGTGCCGCCGAGTTCGGCGTCGTCGGCTATGCGTCCGTCGAAGAAGCTGATGACCCGGTCGGCGGCGCTGGCAAGCCGGGCGTCGTGGGTGACCAGCAGGATCGTCTGGCCGCGCTGGTGGAAGCGGGAAAGCAGGCGCATCACCTCCCGGGTGGCCTTGCTGTCCAGGCTGCCCGCGGGTTCGTCGGCGAGCAGCAGGCGCGGGTGGTTCACCAGGGCGCGTGCGAGGGCCACCCGCTGCTGCTCACCACCGGAGAGCTCACCGGGCATGCTGCGTGCCTTGCCCTCCAGGCCGAGCTCGGCGAGCAGCTTCTCCCGCTCGGCGCGGGCCTGCTTCGGGCTGGTCCCCGCGAGCAGTGCGGGCAGCTCGACGTTGTCGGCCACGGTCAGGTTGGACACCAGGTTGAAGAACTGGAAGACGATGCCGATCCGCCGCCGGCGCTCCAGTGCCCAGCGGGCCTCGCTGTAGGAGTCCGTGCACTCCCCGTCGAGCCAGATGCTGCCGCTGTCCGGGCGCTGGAGCCCGCCGAGCAGGTGCAGCAGGGTCGACTTGCCCGCGCCGGACGGGCCGGTGACGGCCACGAACTCGCCGTGGCGTACGGAGAGGTCCACTCCCCGTACGGCGTGCGCGGGCGCGCCCTCACCCTGGTGGGTCTTGACGAGGCCCGCGGCCCGCAGCAGGGGTGCGGCCGGACCGGGGTCTGCGGTGTCGCTCATTCCAGCCCTTCCAGTTCCTCCTGGCAGCGCTCGAGCCAGTCGAGGTCGGCCTGGAGGTGCAGCATGGCTCCCTCGATCAGCAGGTGCGCTATGCGGTTGTCCCGGGTCTCGGTCGCGGACAGCTTGGAAAGATTGCGCATGGTGTTGAGGTATTCACGGCGCTGCCTGTTGATGAGGGCGATCTGGTCGACGAGTCCGGTCCGGGGCGCGAGGGCGAGCTTCATGAAGAACTCGTCCCGTACCCGTGGCTCGTCCGCCGTCTCCTCGAACCAGGCGCGCAGCGCCTCCGTCCCGGCATCGGTGAGGCGGTAGATCCTCTTGTTGGGCCTGTTCGACTGGGCGACGTCCTCACCCTCGATGAGCCCCGACTTCTCCAGCCGGCCGAGTGTGACGTAGATCTGGCCGACGTTCGGCTGAGGGTACGCGGAGCCCAGCAGTTGCTCAAGGTCCTGCTTGAGCTCGTAGCCATGAGCCGGGCCCCGGGAGAGAAGTGCCAGGAGGGGCAGGCGCACGCGTGCTCTCCTCCCTTGTCGTTGTCCCGCTCTTCCCGATTCGCCATACCGGTCGGCATGCGATACCGGCCCTAGTATCGCCCATGCCTAACGGGTATACATGCCGTTGTCCGGAGTGACGAGGGCGAAGGAGCCCGGGACCGAGGTACAGGGAGGAACCTATGCGGTGGATACGTGCCGCCGGTAGGGGTCTCCTGGTCGCGGCGGTCGTGATAGCCGGCTGTGTGTCGTCCGGTACCGGGGCCGGAGGCCCGTCGGCGGAGGGCGCGCGCGACGGCGGCCGAGGGCCGGTGACGCTGGCTACGGCCGGTGTTCTCACCGGGTATCTCGAGCCCCTGCTGGAGGGCTGGAACCGGGGACACCCCGGCGAGAGGGTCACGCTCGTGGAGCTGCCGGACTCGGCCGACGAGACCCGCTCCCAGATGACCACCGAGCTGCGCTCGGGTGCGGGCCGGTTCGACATCCTCAACATCGACGTGGCCTGGACCTCGGAGTTCGCCGCGGCGGGATGGATAGCCCCGCTGGAGCGCGGGCGCTTCCCGCTGGACAGTTTCCTGCCGCCGGTCGTGGACACGGCCACGTACGAGGGCAGGCTGTACGCGGTCCCCTACGTCACGGATGCCGGGATGCTCTACTACCGCAAGGACATCCTCGACCGCGAGGGCGAGCGCCCACCGGGCAGCTGGGCGGAGCTGGAGCGCCAGGCCAGGACCATCGCCCCGCGATACGGCATCGGCGGCTACGCGGGCCAGTTCCTCCCGTACGAAGGGCTCACGGTCAACGCGACCGAGGCGGTCTATTCGGCGGGCGGCACGGTGCTCGGTGGCGACGGCCGGGTGACGCTGGACTCCCCCGCGGCACGTACCGGCATCGGCTTCCTCGCCCGCGGGGTGCGCGACGGCTGGATCCCCGAGGAAGCGCTCGGCTACAAGGAGGAGGAGTCCCGGCAGGCCTTCCAGGACGGCCGGCTGCTCTTCCTGCGCAACTGGCCCTACGCCTACGCCGGGGCGTCGGGGCCCGGCTCGCGGGTCGCGGGCAAGTTCGGCGCCGTGCCCCTCCCGGGGCCCCGCGGAGCGGGGACGAGCGTGCTGGGCGGGTCCAATCTCGCCGTCAGCACCGGCGCCCGGCACCCGGAGACCGCGGGCGATCTGATCGCGTATCTCACCAGCGCCCCGGTGCAGCGCAAGGTGCTCACCGAGGGGGCGCTTCCCCCCGTGCGGGCGGCGCTCTACCAGGACCCGGCACTCATCCGGGAGTTCCCCTATCTGCCCGCGCTGCGCAAGAGCGTGCTGGCGGCTGCTCCCCGGCCGAAGAGCGCGCGCTACGAGCAGGTGAGTCTGGCCGTGCAGGCGGTCGTTCACGACGCCATGGCGCAGCACCAGGGGCCGGATGCCGCTGTGCGCAGGCTGAGCGACGAACTGGCCGCCATCGCCCGGCGCGGCTGAGCTCACACGGGACACCATTACTTAACCGTTAGGCATCCATGCGGTGCCTCATGCCGTCAATTATGGCGGATAAAAGCGGGCAATCCACCCAACTTGCTGGTACGGCCCTGCATAACCGTTGACACCTGCGCGACACCACTACTTAACATGAATGCATAACCGCTGGTCGTTCTTGGCTGCGGACGCTCCCTTCATGCAGAAGACACACGTGCAGAAACAGGTTCACGGGTGATGCTCACATCCACGGCCGGCGACGGTCTTCCACAGCGCGGCTCACAGCGCCCTACACGGCACCACTGGTGGCGTGACGCGGTGATCTACCAGGTCTACGTCCGCAGTTTCCTCGACAGCACCGGCGACGGAATCGGCGATCTGGCCGGGGTCCGCGCCGGACTGCCGTACCTCAAGAAGCTCGGCGTCGACGGGATATGGCTGAGCCCGTTCTACCCCTCGCCGCAGCACGACCACGGCTACGACGTCGCGGACTACTGCGACGTGGATCCGGTGTTCGGCGACCTGGCCGAGTTCGGCCTGCTGGTCGCGGACGCGCACCGGCTCGGCATGAAGGTGCTGCTCGACATCGTCCCCAACCACTGCTCCAGCGAGCACGAGTGGTTCCGCGCGGCCCTCGCGTCAGGACCGGGCAGCGAGGCTCGGGCTCGCTTCCACTTCGCCGAGGGCCGCGGCCCCGGCGGCGACGTGCCGCCGAACAACTGGCATGCGATGTTCGGCGGGCCCGCCTGGAGCAGGGCCACCGAAGCCGACGGCAGCCCCGGCCAGTGGTACCTCCACATGTTCACGCCCGCGCAGCCCGACCTGAACTGGCGCAATCCGGAGACGACCGCGTACTTCGAGCACGTCCTGCGGTTCTGGCTGGACCGCGGTGTCGACGGCTTCCGTATCGATGTGGCGGCAGGACTCTTCAAGCACCCCGAGCTGCCGGACTCCCCCGACCCCGAGGCCGACGCCCGCACCCGCGACGCGGTCAATCCGCTGGCGTGGAACCAGCCCGAGGTGCACGAGGTGTGGCGCCAATGGCGTTCGGTGTGCGAGGAGTACACCCTGCGGGACGGCCGCGAGCGGCTGCTGGTGGGCGAGGTCTCGGTGCCCACCGCGCGGGAACACGCGCGGTACGTCCGCACGGACGAGCTGCACCAGGCCTTCTTCTTCGATCTGCTCTCGGCCCCCTGGGACGCCGGCGCCTTCCGCAAGGTGATCACCGAGGCCATGCAGGACATCGCGGGCACCGGCTCCACGGTCACCTGGGTGCTCAACAACCACGACCAGGTCCGGACCGTGACCCGTTACGGGGAGTCCGGCACCGAGGGCAGTGGACTCGGCGCCGCCCGGGCCAGGGCCGCCGCACTGCTGATGCTGGCACTGCCCGGGGCCGCGTACGTCTACCAGGGGGAGGAGCTGGGGCTGCCCGAGGTCGTCGACCTGCCGGACGAGGTCCTCACCGACCCGATCTTCCGGCGCACAGGCAGCCGGGCCCGGATCCGCGACGGCTGCCGGGTGCCGCTGCCGTGGTCCGGGCACGCCTCCCCGTTCGGCTTCACCTCGGGTGCCGAAGGGGCCAAGCCCTGGCTGCCGCAGCCCGGTTGGTTCGCCGAGCACGCCACCGACCGGGCGGTCGCCGACACCCGCTCGTTCTGGCACCTCTACCGCGACGGCCTGCAGCTCCGCCGGGGGCTGCCGCAGCTCGGCGAGGGAACCCTGCGCTGGCTCGAGTCGGCGCCCGGGGTGCTCGCCTTCGTCCGCGGTGACGGTCTCGTCTGCGCCGTCAACTTCGGCACCGCACCCGTGCCCGCGCCCGTCTCCGGAGCTCCGCTGCTCTCCAGTGGTCCCTGCCCGAACGGCGTACTGCCCGGATCCACCGCCGCCTGGTGGACCGGCGACGGCACCGGCCCCTGAACCAGCCCCCCGTTCCCGTCGGTCCTCGTCCGTTCCATCGGTCCTGGTCCGAACCCGCCCGTCCCTCGCCCACCAAGGAGATCCCCGTCATGACGCGACGCCTCATACTCGCGGGCTGCACCGCGCTGACCCTGGCCCTCGGGGCCACCGCCTGTGGCGGCGGCCCCGTCACCACCCCGAACGGCGGCGACAAGTCGCTGAACGGCCAGACCATCACCGTCGCGGGGGTCTGGTCCGGCGCCGAGCAGAAGAACTTCCAGAAGGTGCTCGACGCCTTCACCGCCAAGACCGGAGCCAAGGCCCAGTTCGTCTCCACCGGCGACAACGTCTCCACCGTGGTGGGCAGCAAGATCGAGGGCGGCAACGCACCCGACGTGGTGATGGTGCCGCAGGTCGGTGTGCTCCAGCAGTTCGCGAAGAACGGCTGGCTCACCCCGCTCTCCAAGACGGCCGAGAAGTCCGTCGACACCGACTTCGCCAGTGTGTGGAAGCACTACGGAAGCGTCGAGAACACGCTGTACGGGGTGTACTTCAAGGCCGCGCACAAGTCCACCGTCTGGTACAGCCCGGACACCCTGGACCAGGCCGGGGTCAAGGCACCGAAGACCTACGCGGAGATGCTCAAGGCCGGGCAGGCGGTGTCGGACTCGGGTGTCTCCGCGTTCGCGGTCGCGGGTGAGGACGGCTGGACCCTCACCGACTGGTTCGAGAACATCTATCTGTCCCAGGCGGGCCCCCAGACGTATGACCAGCTCGCCGGGCACAGCATCCCGTGGACCGATCCGAGCGTGGTCAGGGCCCTCACCACCCTCGGCAAGCTGTTCGCCGACAAACAGCTGATCGCGGGCGGCCAGAAGGGCGCGCTGAGCACGGACTTCCCCGGATCCGTGGAGAAGGTCTTCGGCCCCGAGCCGGAAGCCGGGATGGTCTACGAGGGCGACTTCGTCGCCGGTGTGGCCAAGGACCAGTTCGGCCGGAAGATCGGCGAGGACGCCGCCTTCTTCCCCTTCCCGGCGGTCGACGACGGTGACGCACCCGTGGTCAGCGGCGGTGACGCCGCGGTCGCCCTGGAGGACGGGAAGAACAAGAAGGCGGCCATGGCCTTCGTGGAGTTCCTGGCGACACCCGAGGCCGCTGCCGTGTGGGCCGAGGCGGGTGGCTTCCTGTCCCCCAACAAGAAGCTGGACCTCAAGTCCTACGGCGATGACACCACCCGGCAGACGGCCAAGTCACTGATCGATGCCGGAGACTCCGTCCGCTTCGACATGTCCGACCAGGCGCCCGCGGCGTTCGGCGGCACGAAGGGCGCGGGCGAGTGGAAGCTGCTCCAGGACTTCCTTCGCGACCCGTCGGATCCGAAGGGCACGGCGGCCAGGCTCGAGGACGCGGCGACCAAGGCGTACAAGGGCTGACGATCATGACCGCTGCCACCTCCTCATCGCCGAAGGCGGGCCCCCTCCCGGGGCCCGCCGGGGCCACCGGTCCCGGGCGCACCCCCGGGCACGACCCCCGCCGCCGCGCCCAGCGCCGTCGCCGGACCGTCGCCGTGGCCTTCGTGCTTCCCGCGCTGCTGCTGCTCGGCGCGCTGGTCGTCTATCCCGTGCTGTTCTCCGTCGGCCGGAGCTTCTTCGACGCCGGTGGAACACGCTTCGTCGGCGGCGAGAACTACGCCGAGATGTTCCGCGACCCGGCCACTCTCAAGGCGGTCCGCAACAGCGCCATCTGGGTGGTCATCGCCCCCACCCTGCTCACCGGTCTGGGACTGATCCTGGCCGTGCTGGTCGAGAAGGTCCGCTGGGCCACGGCGTTCAAACTGCTGCTCTTCATGCCGATGGCGGTGTCCTTCCTCGCCGCGGGCATCATCTTCCGGCTCGCCTACGAGGAGGACCCCGACAAGGGGGTGCTGAACGCCGCCGTCGTCGGGGCGCACGACGCCGTCAAGGGCTCGTCCTCGTATCCGACCGCCCGCGCCCGGGACGGCCAGGGGCTGACGAAGGGACCCGACGGCTCGTACAGCACATCGGGCACGGTGTCCCCCGGCGGACAGAGCATCGCCCTCGGGCTTGTCGGCGTGCCGCCGAAGGAACTGCCCGCGGACGCACGGCCCGCGCGGCCGGCGGCGAGCCGCGAGGCAGGGCCGGGTGAACTGCTGGGCGTGGCCTATCTCGACTTCACACCGGGCGGCGGCGGCGAGCAGGGCCGGGTGGACCCGGAGGAGAGCGGACTGCCGGAGCTGACGGTAGAGGCGGTACGCGACGGGCGCCCGGTCGCCACCGCGACCACCGCGTCGGACGGCTCCTTCCGCTTCCCCGCGCTGGCAGCCGGCGCCTACACCGTGCGGCTGCCCGCGCAGAACTTCGCCCCGCCCTACGAGGGCGTGTCCTGGCTCGGCCCCGCGCTGGTCACCCCGGCGATCATCGGCGCGTACCTGTGGATCTGGACCGGCTTCGCGATGGTGCTCATCGGCGCGGGCCTGTCGTCCCTGCCGCGCGACGTGCTCGAAGCCGCCCGGATGGACGGTGCCGGCGAGTGGCAGGTGTTCCGCAGGATCACCGTGCCGCTGCTCGCCCCCATCCTGACCGTGGTCTTCGTGACCCTGGTCATCAATGTGATGAAGGTCTTCGACCTCGTCTACATCATCGCGCCCGGGCCGGTGCAGGAGGACGCCACCGTGCTGGCCACCCAGATGTGGCTGGTCTCCTTCGGCGGCGGCAACAACCAGGGGCTCGGCAGTGCGCTGGGTGTGCTGCTCCTGCTGCTGGTCATCCCTGCCATGGTCTTCAACGTCCGCCGCTTCCGCAGGAGCCAGTCATGAGCGCCACCGTCACCGA
Source organism: Streptomyces sp. NPDC019396 (assembly GCF_040632375.1). Classification (NCBI taxonomy): domain Bacteria; kingdom Bacillati; phylum Actinomycetota; class Actinomycetes; order Kitasatosporales; family Streptomycetaceae; genus Streptomyces; species Streptomyces sp. NPDC019396. Next base: position 131,023 of record NZ_JBEYBS010000010.1, read on the forward strand.
ACCGGCTGTCACGAAGCAAGCGCCGACCGGTCGCCGCCGCGCACGGAGGCGCTCCGGGAGCAGGCTGGGGAAGTGGCTCGGCAACGGCCTTGTCCAGGCGCTCCTGGTGGTAATCGGGCTCGTATGGATCACTCCGCTGGCGGGTCTGCTGCTGTCCTCACTGCGCTCGGCACAGGACAGTGCGGGCAGCGGCTGGTGGACCGTGCTGGCCTCCCCCGGGCAGCTGTCGTTCGACAACTACTCGGCGCTGCTCGGCAACGCGGGGATGACCCAGGCGTTCTGGAACACCGTCATGATCTCGGTGCCCGCGACGACCCTGGTCATCGTGATCGCGGCGCTGGCGGGCTATGCCTTCGCCTGGCTGGAGTTCCCGGGCCGGGACTGGCTGTTCCTGCTGGTGGTGGCGATGCTGGTGGTGCCCGTCCAGGTGGGGCTGCTGCCGGTGGCCAAGCTGTTCGGCCAGTTGGGTCTGTTCGGCACGATCCCGGGAGTGGTGCTCTTCCATGTCGCCTACGGGCTGCCGTTCGCCGTCTTCCTGCTGCGCAACTACTTCGCCGACATCCCGCGCGAGATGCTGGAGGCCGCACGGATGGACGGCGGCAGCGAGTGGCGGATCTTCACCCGGCTGGTGCTGCCGGTGGGCCGTCCGGCGATCGCGAGTCTGGCGATCTTCCAGTTCCTGTGGGTGTGGAACGACATGCTGGTGGCACTGCTCTTCGCGGACAGCTCATCGCAGCCCCTCACCGTGGAACTCCAGTCGCAGGTACGCCAGTTCGGCAGCAACATCGATGTGCTCGCTCCCGGTGCGTTCCTGTCCCTGATCGTGCCCGTGGTGGTCTTCTTCGCCTTCCAGCGGCACTTCGTGCAGGGGGTGATGGCGGGCTCGGTCAAGTGAGCGGGCTGTGCTGCGGCGGCGTGTCCGGCTGCGACAGCGTGGTGAGCGCTGCCCGCGGTGACGGCAGTCCGCCCCGTCGATGCCTCACGGGGGTGGGCATCGACGGGGCGGACTGCTCGCGCAGCGGCTCAGGGGTGGTTCACGAGCGGTGCAGCAGCGACTTCATGGCCGTCATGAGTGCCGCTTCGGGGTCGGACTCCATCCCGGTCGAGCGCCACGCCATGAACCCGTCGGGGCGGACCACGACCGCGCCCTCGGGGGACGCGCCGTGCGACTCGGCCCAGTCGAAGCCGGTTTCGGGGATGAGGTCGGCGTCGGGCTCCTCACCCACGAGGTAGGCGTCGAGCGGGCACGAGAGGCGGTCTGCCACCGTACGCGCAGCCGCACGCCACGCCGCACCGCCCGAACCGGTCAGCAGTACGTACGACCGCTCGAACAGGTCCAGCGTGGAGATCCGGCGCTGGGTGCCGGGCTTGTGCAGCCACATGTGCGGCGAACGGGCGCCGGGCTCCCCGACGAGCTGGATCCCCTTGGGGATGACGGGCATGTCGGCGTCGGCTCCGATGACGGCACCGTGCGGGTAGCGGTAGCCCATCGCCACGGCGAGCATCCCGCCGGGGCTGCCGTTGGGCCCACCGGCGATGCTCGGTCCGCCGGGTCCGCCGGGTCCGCCGGGTCCGCCGGGTCCGCCGGGTCCGCCGGGTCCGCCGGGTCCACCCATACCCGGTCCGCCAGGACCACCGGGACCACCCATACCCGGGCCGCCAGGACCACCGCCGCGGCCCGCCACCGACGACGGGTCGTAGCCGGGGTGGCTGTGCTCCTCCGACCTGCTCGACGCCCGCATACCCGTGGCCCTGGCCACCGGCAGTCGCTCCGCCTCGTAGCTGTCGAGGAGACCGGGCCCCGCGGCGCCGCCCAGCACCATGGCGAGCTTCCAGGCGAGGTTGTGCGCGTCCTGGATGCCGGTGTTGGAGCCGAACGCCCCGGTGGGCGACATCTCGTGGCAGGAGTCGCCCGCGAGGAACACCCGGCCCGAGGCGTACCGCTCGGACACCCGTTCGGCGGCGTGCCAGGGGGCCTTTCCGGTGATCTCGACGTCGATGTCCGGGGCGCCGGTCGCCTTGCGGATGTGGGCGATGCAGCGCTCCTCGGTGAAGTCCTCCAGCTTCTCGCCCTTGTCGGGCTGCCAGGGCGCGTGGAAGACCCAGTTCTCCACGTTGTCCACGGGCAGCAGGGCACCGTCCGCCTCGGGGTTGGTGAGGTAGCAGACGATGAAGCGGCGGTCGCCCACGACATCCGCGAGCGCGCGGGACCGGAAGGTGACGCTGACGTTGTGGAACAGGTCACCGAGCCCCGTCTGGCCGATGCCGAGCTGCTCGCGTACGGGACTGCGGGGGCCGTCGGCCGCCACGAGGTAGTCCGCCCGGACGACGCGGGTCCGGCCGCTCTCGCGGTCCTCGATGACCGCGGTCACCCCGTCGGCGTCCTGCTCGAACGACTTCATCTCGGTGGAGTAGCGCAGGTCGCCGCCGTTCTTGCGGGCGCACTCCAGCAGCACCGGCTCCAGGTCGTTCTGGCTGCACACGCACCAGCCGGAGGGGCTGATACGGGTCAGTCCGTCGCCCGGGGCGATCTCCTTGAGCAGCCATTCGCCCTCGTCGCCGACCAGTGACGGGGTCTGGAGGATGCCGTGGTTGCCGGAGAGTGCGGATGCGGCCTCGTGGATGAGCGGTTCGGCCCCCGCCACCCTGAACAGCTCCATGGTGCGTAGGTTGTTGCCGCGACCGCGCGGATGCCTCGAGGTGCTCGCGTGCCGCTCGACGAGCATGTGCCCGACGCCGAGCCGGCCCAGGAACAGCGATGTGGACAGGCCCACCAGCGAGCCGCCCACGATCAGGACCGGTACGCGGTCGTCGAAGTTTTCTTCCATCAGTTGCTCCAGCTCCAGCCGCCGGTTGGGGGGATTGGAGTTTCCATGCCCTTGCGGGAGCGCCTCGATCGCCCCTTCACCCGCATGGTTCACACATCTCGCGCCACCCGTGGTATCGGCACAGGATCGAAGCCGGACAGCCGCATCGCCTGGGCGCTGATCGGCGGTTCCAATGCGTCGGACCCCTTACTCCGAACCCCGGAGAGCCGGCTCCGTCACTTCGGTGGCGGCTTCACTGTCTCGAAGGAGATGCGTGGAACATGACAACTCTGTCGGAACGTATATCTCAGTCGGCCTTCGACGGCTCCAGGCTGCGGGTCGTACTGCTGGTGGATCTTCATGACGGTGCGCAGCAGAGCTTCCTCGCCGCGTACGAGCACATGCGCAACCAGGTGGCGTCGGTACCCGGTCACCTGAGTGACCAGCTGTGCCAGTCGATCGAGAACCCTTCACAGTGGCTGATCACCAGTGAGTGGGAGAGCGCGCCGCCGTTCATCGAGTGGGTGAACAGCGAGGAGCACGTCGACGTGGTGAAGCCGCTGCACAGCTGTGTGCGGGACACCCGTTCGCTGCGCTTCAGCGTGCTGCGTGAGACGGGCAAGATCCACACGGAGGCCCGTGCCTCGGAGCTCGGCGGTGCACTTCAGCCATACGCGCGGATGGGTGACGGCATCGTCCGACACGCCCTCACCTTTACCGTCAAGCCGGGCAGCGAGGAGATCGTCGCCGAGCTCCTGGCCGGTTACAAGTCACCCGAGCCACGGGTGGACGACAACACCCGGTTGCGCCGTACCTCCCTGTTCATGCACCGCAACCGGGTCATCCGCGCGGTGGAGGTGCAGGGCGATCTGCTCGCCGCGCTGCGTCATGTGGCCAGGCAGCCCGAGGTGCAGGCGCTCGAGGAAGCCATCAACCCCTATCTGGAGCAGTACCGCGACCTCAACGACCAGGAGTCGGCACGGATGTTCTTCACCCGGGCCTCGCTTCCGGCGGTCCACCATCTGGCGGCCGTCGAGGGCGAGCACTCGGACTCGAAGCGACACGCGCTGTACTACCCGGCCAAGCAGGGCTGCGGGATGGCTCTGGCCAAGCTACTCGCCCGTCAGGACGAGGTAGCCGCCCACGACCCCTCCGGGGTCATCGAGAGCAGCACCATCTTCCTGCGCGACGACGTCGTCATCCGGCTCGTCGACGTGCGGGGCGGCCTTGAAGCCGCTCCGATGCTCGCGGGAGGAGCGCACGGTCCCCGCAAGGCGGCCATGGTGGCCCGTCTGCTCGACGAGGACGCGTTCGGCGGCGGTTCTCCGGCGACGGACGCGGACATGCTCCGCTTCCTCGCTCGCGCCGACATGCGCCTGATCACCGATCGCCGGTCCCCCGTCGGTCCCTGAACCGTCCGTCATGCGCCGCGCGGTGCGGCGCGCCGGAGCCATCCGGCCCACCGCACCGCCGGCCCAACGCCATCCGGCCACGTGGAGGAATCTCATGACCACACCTCATCGCATCGTCGATCTCAGCGAGACCCAGCCCAACACCAAGCGCGGAGGCGATCTGCGCGCCATGCTCACGCCCACCACGGTGGGCGCGACGAGCGGGTTCATGGGCCTGGCGATCGTGGAGCCCGGCGACCGTATCGGTGAGCACTACCACCCGTACTCCGAGGAGTTCGTGTACGTCGTCAGCGGAGCACTCGAAGTGGACCTGGACGACGAGACGTACGCGCTGCGCCCGGACCAGGGTCTGCTGATCCCCGCGTATGTACGGCACCGGTTCCGCAACGTGGGCAGCACGGACGCCCGGATGGTGTTCCATCTGGGCCCGCTGGCGCCGCGGCCGGAGCTCGGACACGTCGACACCGAGGAGACCCCGGCCAAGGCCGGTACCGGAGGGAACCGGCCGCCCGAACGGACAAGGACGGCTTCATGACACGGCGGGTAGCGGTCACCGGCGTCGGCATAGTGGCGCCGGGAGGTGTGGGCATACCGGCGTTCTGGGACCTTCTGGCCAACGGACGGACGGCGACGCGGGGTATCACGCTCTTCGACCCGAAGGGCTTCCGCTCGCGCATCGCCGCGGAGTGCGACTTCGACCCGGCCACCCACGGCCTTGACCCGGCGACGATCCAGCGCGCGGACCGGTACGTCCAGTTCGCACTGGTCGCGGCCAGGGAAGCGCTGCGCGACGCGGGGCTCGACCCGGATCGGGAGGATCCCTGGCGCATCGGTGTGTCCCTGGGCACCGCGGTGGGCGGCACCACCCGCCTGGAGCACGACTACGTCAAGGTCAGCAGCTCCGGGCGGCGCTGGGACGTCGACCACAGCGAGGCCGAGCCGCATCTTCACCGGGCGTTCGCGCCCAGCGCCCTGGCCTCCGAGGTGGCCGAGCAGACCGGGGCCCGGGGCCCGGTGCAGACCGTGTCCACCGGCTGCACCTCCGGCCTGGACGCGATCGGTTACGCCTTCCACGCGATAGAGGAGGGGAGGGTCGACGTCTGCATAGCGGGCGCGTCCGACTCGCCGATCTCCCCGATCACCGTGGCCTGCTTCGACGCGATCAAGGCGACCTCCGCGAACAACGACGACCCGGCGCATGCGTCGCGCCCGTTCGACGCGAACCGGGACGGGTTCGTGATGGGCGAGGGCGGAGCCGTCCTCGTCCTGGAGGAGCTCGAGCACGCCCGTGCCCGGGGTGCCACCGTGTACTGCGAGGTAGGCGGCTACGCCACCTTCGGTAACGCGTACCACATGACGGGTCTGACCCGGGAGGGCCTGGAGATGGCCCGCGCGATCGACACCGCGCTCGATCACGCCCGGCTCGACGGCTCGGACATCGACTACGTCAACGCCCACGGTTCGGGCACCCAGCAGAACGACCGGCACGAGACGGCCGCCGTCAAGGAGTCGCTCGGAGCACACGCCTACAAGGTGCCGATGAGTTCCATCAAGTCCATGGTGGGCCACTCTCTCGGGGCCATCGGGGCGATAGAGATCGTCGCCTGCGTGCTGGCACTGGCCAATCAGGTGGTGCCTCCGACGGCGAACTACGAGACGCCCGACCCCGAGTGCGATCTCGACTATGTGCCGCGCACGGCGCGCGCCCTCAAGCTGCGCAATGTGCTCTCGGTCGGCAGCGGCTTCGGCGGATTCCAGTCCGCCGTGGTGCTGACCCGGCCAGGAGGGAGGACAAGATGAGTCCTCGGCAGGACCGGCGTCCGGTCATCACCGGAATGGGTGTCGTCGCCCCCAACGGGGTTGGCACCGACGCCTTCTGGAAGGCCACACGGGAAGGCCTGAGCGTCCTCGACCACATCACTCGGGAAGGTTGCGAGCATCTGCCGGTCCGTATCGCCGGCGAGGTCCGCGGCTTCGCACCCGAGTCCGTGGTGGAGGAACGTTTCCTTGTACAGACCGACCGGTTCACGCACTTCGCCATGGCAGCCGCTGACATGGCGCTGGCGGATGCGCGAATCGCCCCGGGCGACAGCGCCAACAACCCGTTCGGCGTAGGAGTGGTCACCGCCGCCGGATCCGGTGGCGGTGAGTTCGGCCAGCGCGAGCTGCAACGCCTGTGGGGGCAGGGCTCGCGCTATGTGGGCCCCTACCAGTCCATCGCCTGGTTCTACGCGGCGAGTACGGGCCAGATCTCGATCCGCGGCGGCTTCAAGGGCCCCTGCGGGGTCGTGGCCAGCGACGAGGCGGGCGGTCTTGACGCCCTCGCGCACGCCGGGCGGGCGATCGCCCGGGGCACCGACACCGTGGTCATCGGCGCGGCCGAGGCACCCCTCGCCCCGTATTCGCTCGTCTGCCAGCTCGGCTACCGGGAGCTCAGCCTGTGCGAAGAGGCGGAGCGGGCGTACCGCCCCTTCACCCCCAGTGCCTGCGGCTTCGTGCCCGCCGAGGGCGGCGCGATGCTCGTGGTCGAGGCGGAGGCCGCGGCTCGTGAGCGCGGCGTCCCGGTGCGCGCGGTCGTGGCGGGACATGCCGCGACCTTCACCGGCGCCTCACGCTGGCAGCAGTCCCGCGAAGGTCTGGCCCACGCGATCCGTGGCGCCCTCGCGGACGCGGAGTGTGCCCCCGAGGAGATCGATGTCGTGTTCGCGGACGCGCTCGGCATCCCCGAGGCGGACCGGGCCGAGGCCATGGCGATCGCCGACGCCCTGGGCCCGCACTGCGCACGTGTCCCGGTCACGGCCCCCAAGACCGGTACGGGCAGGGCCTACTGCGGGGCTCCGGTGCTGGACACCGCCGCCGCGGTGCTCGCTCTCCAGGACGGCCTCGTCCCGCCCACACCCAATGTGTTCGACGTATGCCACGACCTGGAAGTGGTGACCGGCCGGGCGCGGCCCGCCGAACTGCGTACGGCCCTGATCCTCAGCCGGGGACTCATGGGCTCGAATGCGGCGCTGGTGCTCAGGCGCGGCGCCGACAACCCCTCGTGAGACGGAGGACTCTCACATGACCACGCAAATCACCAAGCTGACCATCGAAGAACTGGCCGCCCTGATGAAGAAGGGTGCCGGCATCACGGTCGATCCGGCGGAGATGGGCGGCCGTCCCGAGGCCCGGTTCGACGAGTACGGGCTCGACTCGCTCGGCCTGCTGGGCATCGTCGGCGAGCTGGAGAACCGCTACGGACGCCCACTGCCCACCGACGCGGACCGCTGCAAGACGCCGCGTGAGTTCCTCGACCTCGTCAACAACTCCCTCATGGCAGGAGCGTGAAGTGTCCGGGCACACCGAGAACCAGATCACCATCGAGGCACCGCTCGATCTCGTCTGGAACATGACCAACGACATCGAGAACTGGCCCCAGCTCTTCAGCGAGTACGCGTCCGTGGACATCGTCGAGCGCGACCGGAGCACCACGACGTTCCGGCTGACCATGCACCCCGACGAGAACGGCAAGGTGTGGAGCTGGGTGTCGGAGCGCACCACTGACCGCAAGGCGCTGACAGTGCGCGCCCGGCGCGTCGAGACCGGCCCGTTCCAGCACATGGACATCCGCTGGACGTACAAGGAGACCCCGCAGGGCGTCCTGATGCACTGGACCCAGGACTTCGCGATGAAGCCGGACGCCCCGGTCGACGACGACTGGATGACCGACAACATCAACCGCAACTCCAAGGTCCAGATGCAGCTCATCCGGGACAAGATCGAGCAGCGCGCGCGCGAGCGCGACGTCGTCGCGGTCACCACCGACTGAGCCAGGCCCGTACCCACCGAAGGGACTCTCCCCGATGCACCAAGCTCTGATCGTCGCCCGCATGGCACCCGGCACGGCCCCTGACATCGCCAAGGTGTTCGAGGAATCCGACCGGGGTGAACTGCCGGGCCTCGTCGGGGTCACCCGGCGGACGTTGTTCCAGTTCGGCGATGTCTACCTGCATCTGATCGAGTCGGACCGCCCGCCCGGACCCGCGGTCGCCAAGGTCGTGGATCACCCTGACTTCCGCGACGTGAGCCACAAGCTCTCCGCGTACGTCAGCGCCTACGACCCGGAGACCTGGCGGAGCCCGAAGGACGCGATGGCCCACGAGTTCTACCGTTGGGAGCGCCGGACCTGACGGACTGCCGGGTAACAGCGCAGAGCCCCCGTCTCCGGACGGGGGCTCTGCGCTGTTACCCGGTCTGCCGGGGGGCGGGTCAGGCGGGGGTGATGCTCTCGATGGCGTCCAGATAGGGGTTCACGGGGCGGATGTCGCCGACGATGAGACCGGCGTCCGCCATGCGCGTGACCATGCTGTCCTTGGTGTGCTTGGCTCCGCCCACGTTCAGCAGCAGCATGAGGTCCATCGAGGTGGTGAAGCGCATGGACGGGGTGTCGTCCACGAGGTTCTCGATGACCACCACCCTGGATCCCGGGCGGGCCGACTCGATGACGTTCCGCAGGGTTCTGCGGGTGCTCTCGTCGTCCCACTCCAGGATGTTCTTGATGATGTAGACATCGGCCTCGACCGGGATGGCCTCCCGGCAGTCGCCGGGGATGATGCGGACCCGGTCGGCGAGCGCACCGCCGTCGCGCAGCCGGGGATCCGCGTTCGCCACCACACGGGGAAGGTCGAGCAGGGAACCCCGCATATGGGGGTACTTCTCCAGCAGGCTGGCCAGCACGTGGCCCTGGCCACCGCCGATGTCCGCGACGGTCGACACCCCCGTGAGATCGAGGAGTTCGGCGACCTCACGGGCCGACTGCATGCTGGACGTGGTCATGGCCCGGTTGAACACCTGGGCCGACTCCGGCGCGTCCGCGTGCAGGTAGTCGAAGAAGCCCTTCCCGTACACCTGCTCGAACACACCCGAGCCGGTTCGTACCGCCTCGTCCAGGAGCGGCCAGGCGTTCCAGGTCCAGGGCTCGGTGCACCAGAGCGCGATGTTCTTCAGGCTGTGCGGGTCGTCCTCGCGCAGCATGCGGGACATCTCGGTGTGGGCGAACCGCCCGTCCGACTGCTCCTCGAAGATCCCGTAGCAGGACAGGGCCCGCATCATCCGCCGCAGAGCCCGGGGGTCGCTGCGCACGGCCGCAGCCAGCTCTTCGGCGGTCGAGGGGGTGTCCCCGAGCGCGTCGGGGACACCCAGCCTGGCGGCGGCGCGCACGGCGGCGGCGCATGCCGCTCCGAAGACGAGCTCCCGCAGGCGCATGGACGGTGGAGTGGTGGCCTCGTGCGAGGGGGTGGTGCTTACGGTCGTCATGCCGCCTCGTTTCTCGTGGTGTGTGCTCCCCCGGACCGAGCGGCCGTGTCAGCACATGCCCGCGGGTTCGGATGCCTTGCAGAAGTTGCCGCCGAAGGTGTTGCCCTCGCCGGTGTCGCGGTTGGCGAGGTCGGGGACGGTGTTGCCGACGAGCACGTTGTTGCTGATGTCGTTGCGGCTGTTGGGCGAGCCGACGATGCTCTTGAACAGCACGATGCCGCCGGCGAACGGCGACTTCCCGGTGTGACCCCAGACCACGTTGCCCGAGACGGTGGTGTGCTCGGCGCCCGTGAGCACGATTCCGGCACCCTGGATCTCGGGCAGCCGTGCGGTCTTCGGGCACTGCTTGTTGTTCTGGAAGATGCTGTTGCCGCGTACGGCGAGGTCGCCGGTGCGCGGTACGCCCTCGTCGCCGACGACGAACACTCCGGCGCAGTTGCCGGTGATGGCGTTGCCCTCGACGACGAGGTTCCTCAGGCGGCGGATCGTCACCCCGATGCGATTGCCCGCGAGGTAGTTGCCACTGACCACGGCGCCCTTGGTGTCCAGGGCTCCGGCCTCCGTGTCGGTCGTGTTGGAAAGGAAGATGCCGGACTCGGCGTTGTCCCGGGCGATGTTGCCGCGGAATTCGCCGCCGACCGAGCGTTCCTGGGCGATTCCCCAGTTCCCGTTCTTCTCGACGGTCACCTTGCGCACGGTCAGATCGTCGGTGCGGGAGGCCCAGACACCGTTCTTCTTGAAGGCGCGGACCGTGAGCGAGCCGATCTGCACGCCTTCGACCGGTCTGGCGTCGGTGCCGATGACACAGATCCCGTTGCCCTTCTGGGCACAGGCGTCCTTGCCGGCCGTCGCCGGGGGTGCGATGACGGTCCGCTTGCCCGCACCGCGCAGGGTCAGGTCCGAGGTCGTGATCGTGACGCTCTCATGGAAGGTCCCGGCGCCGATGGTGATGACGTCGCCGGGCTTCGCGGCGTTCACCGCGGCCTGGATCGACTCTCCGGGCTGGACATCATGGGTGCCGGCGGCATGGGCGGGCACGGCGGCGCCCATGCCGGAAGCGGCCAGGAGGGCGGCGCATCCGAGGTAAGTGATCTGTCGTTTCGTCATGAGTCGAAATTATGGGGGCTTATGACAATTCGCCACATACCATGCCGTTAGGGTCGCGTTTCGTGATCCAAACGGGCAGCGGCCCGGCGTGTCGCGTGCCATCGGCCGTTTCCCGCCGGAAGCGAACGCCGGATGAGGGCCGGCCGCCGGGACGCCTCCGACGGCCAGAGGCGTGCGGCGACCATGAGCTGTCACTCTTTGTGCACAGCCACGGACCGCGTCCGGCTTCCGGGAAGACCCGCCCCTCACGCGCCTCCTCATCTGCGAAACCGGCCCGACCTCTCTAATGTCGGATCCAAAGGACTCAAACCTGACGAAAGTCACTTTGGGGCGCTCATCTGAACCCGGAGGTCCCATGGCGGAGCTGTTCATCGGTGGCGAATGGACCGCGGCTGCCGACGGCGGGGTGCGGGAGATCCGCTGCCCGGCCGATGGCACGCTGGTGGCGACCGTCGACGAGGCCGGGCCGAAGGACGCGGCGGCGGCGGTCGCCGCAGCGCGGGACGCCTATGACCGGGGTCCCTGGCCCCGCACCCCGGCGGCCGAGCGCGGAGCACTGCTGCTGCGGGTCGCCGCCCTGCTCGAACGGGACAAGGACGCACTCGCACGGGCCGAGTCCCTCGACACGGGCAAGCGGCTGGTCGAAAGCGCGTACGACATGGACGACATCGCCCGCTGCTTCCGCTACTTCGGCAGCCTGGTGGCCTCGGGCGGGCACGACCGTGTCGTCGACACCGGCGACCCGGGGGTCGACAGCAGGGTGGTCCATGAGCCGGTGGGCGTCTGCGCGCTGATCACCCCGTGGAACTACCCCCTGCTCCAGACCGCGTGGAAGGTGGCTCCCGCCCTGGGCGCCGGGAACACCTTCGTCCTCAAGCCGAGTGAGCTGACCCCGCACACGGCCGTCATCCTGATGCGACTGCTGACCGAGGCCGGGCTGCCCGCAGGGGCGGCCAACCTGGTGCTCGGCGCGGGAGCCACCGCGGGCGCACCGTTGACCGAGGATCCCCGGGTGGACATGGTGTCGTTCACGGGCGGCCTGGTCACGGGGCGCCGCATCATGGCGGCCGCGGCCCCGACCGTGAAGAAGGTGGCGCTGGAGCTCGGCGGCAAGAACCCCAACATCGTGTTCGCCGACGCCGCGTTCGATGCCGCCGTCGACTACGCGCTCACGGCGGTCTTCCTGCACTCGGGGCAGGTCTGCTCGGCCGGGGCACGACTGCTCGTCCAGGACGAGCTGCACGACGCCTTCGTCGCCGAGCTGGTCAGACAGGCCGAGGCCATCCCGCTCGGCGGGCCGTTCGACGAGAACGCCCGGGCCGGGCCGCTGATCTCCGCCGCGCACCGCGAGAAGGTGGAGGCCTATGTGGCGGCGGGGATCGCCGAGGGCGCCGTGCTGCGCTGCGGCGGTGCGCGTCCGGACGACCCCGCGCTCCGGAACGGCTTCTACTATCCACCGACCGTGCTCGACGAGTGCACCCCCGGGATGTCCGTGGTCACCGATGAGTCGTTCGGCCCGGTGCTCACCGTGGAGCGGTTCCGTGACGAGGACGAGGCCGTGGCCCTGGCCAATGACACCGTCTACGGGCTCGCCGGGGCCGTGTGGACCTCGGACATCGCCCGCGGTCACCGGGTCGCCTCGCGGGTGCGTGCCGGAACCATGTGGATCAACGACTTCCATCCCTATGTGCCCCAGGCGGAATGGGGCGGGATGAAGCAGTCCGGCTTCGGCCGCGAACTCGGCCCGACCGGGCTGGCCGAGTACCAGGAGGCCAAACACGTCTGGCGCAACCTGTCGCCCAGCCCGCAGAGGTGGTTCGCATGACGACGGATACCGGCCCCGCGTCCCAGCCGCCGGGACCCACCCCGGGCCCGGGCCACAACGACGACGAGGCCATCGCCGAACTCGGCTACAAGCCCGAACTCAAGCGCACCCTCGGCAACTTCCACACCTTCGCCGCCGGGATCAGCTACATCTCGATCCTCACCGGCACCTTCCAGCTGTTCTACTTCGGTGTCGCCTTCGGCGGCCCCGCCTACTGGTGGTCCTGGCCCATGGTCTTCGTGGGACAGCTGATGGTCGCCCTCTGCTTCTGTGAACTGGCCGCCCGCTACCCGGTGGCCGGTTCGGTCTACAACTGGGCGAAGAAGATGGGCGGCCCGCACGTGGGCTGGCTCGGCGGCTGGATGATGCTCACCGCCACCATGGTGACGCTGGCCGCCGTGGCGCTCGCCTACCAGATCACACTGCCCCGCATCGACCCCGTCTTCCAGTTCATCGGCGACGGCAGCGGCTCCAGCGCCGCCGCCAACGCCGTCCTGCTCGGCTCGGTGCTCATCCTCTTCTCCACGCTGGTCAACGCCTTCGGCGTCAAACTGATGGCGCAGATCAACTCCGGGGGCGTCTTCATCGAACTGCTGGCCGCCATCGCCCTGATCATCTGCCTGGCCGTGAACATCACACGCGGCCCCGGCGAGGTGCTCACCCAGACCTACGGGCTGGGCGCGGACTACACCTGGGGCTACTTCGGTGCCTTCCTGACCGCGTCGCTCGCCTCCGCCTATGTGATGTACGGCTTCGACACGGCCTCGTCGCTCGGCGAGGAGTCGCACAACCCGGCGCGCAACTGCCCGCGCGCCATCCTGCGGGCCCTGATCGCGTCCTTCGCCCTCGGCGGACTCATCCTTCTCTTCGCCCTGATGGCCGTACCGGACCTGTTCGCCAAACAGCTGTCCACCGAGGGCCTGCAGTACGTCGTGCTCGCGACCCTCGGCCCAACGGTCGGCGAAGTGTTCCTGTGGTGCGTGGTGATCGCGATCACCGTATGCGTACTGGCGGTGCAGGCCGCGGGCATCCGGCTGATGTTCGCCATGGCCCGCGACAACAACCTGCCCGCGGGCTCGAAGCTGGCCAGGGTCAGCCCCCGCTTCAAGACACCGGTCGTACCCGCCATCGTCATGGGTGTGGTCGGGGTGGTGGTCCTGGTCATCAACATCAACCAGCCGCAGATCTTCTCGGTGATCACCAGCATCGCGATCATCATGATCTACGTCGCCTATCTGCTGGTCACCACGCCCATGCTGATCCAGCGGCTGCGCGGGCGGTGGAAGCCCGCCGAGGGCCGGTTCTCGCTCGGCAGGTTCGGGCTGCCGATGAACATCCTCGCGGTGCTGTGGGGCGCCGCCATGTCCCTCAACCTGGCCTGGCCGCGCGCCGAGGTCTACAACGCGACCGGGCCGCAGCACTGGTACCTGCGCTGGGGCGCGTTCCTGTTCATCGGCATCGTGGCCCTCGGCGGCTTCGCCTACTACTGGTTCGTGCAGCGGCACCGTACGGGTGTGCTCGCCGAACACGCGGCGCAGGCCATGGACCCCACCACGCCCTGAAGACCAGCCGACCCCCAACCCAGGAGTTCGCATGACCTCAGACAGACCCCTGGCGGAGTTCGACCATGTCGTGGTCGGCGGCGGCACGGCCGGAGCCGTGATCGCCGCGCGGCTGAGCGAAGACCCTGATGTCACCGTCTGCCTCATGGAGGCCGGGCCGTCCGACGTGGGCGAGGACGGCGTCCTCAGGCTGGACCGCTGGATGGCCCTGCTGGAGTCGGGCTTCGACTGGGACTACCCGGTGGAACCGCAGGAGAACGGCAACAGCTTTCTGCGCCACGCCCGTGCCAAGGTGCTCGGCGGTTGCTCGTCGCACAATTCCTGTATCGCCTTCTGGGCGCCCGCCGAGGACCTGGACGAGTGGGCCGCGATGGGCTGCACCGGCTGGAGCGCCGAGGACTGCTTCCCGCTCTACCGGCGGCTGGAGACCAATGACGGGCCTGGGGACCACGGCCACTCGGGACCCGTCCATCTGCGCACGGTACCTCCGCTCGACCCCTGCGGGCGGGCTCTGCTGGAGGCGTGTGCGGCGGCCGGTATCCCGCGCACTCCGTTCAACACCGGCACCACCGTGGTGCGTGGGGCCAACTGGTTCCAGATCAACTGCTTCCCGGACGGCACCCGGGCGTCCGCCTCGGTGTCGTATCTGCACCCGGTGCTCGGCAGACGCCCCAATCTGGAGGTACGCACCGGCCGTCAGGCCCGACGGCTGCTCTTCAGCGAGGACGGGCGCTGCACCGGGGTCGAGTACCTGGAGCCGGACACGGTCCACACCGGGTCCGTCTCCGCACGGCGCGAGGTGATCGTGTGCTGCGGTGCGATCGATTCGCCCAAGCTGCTGATGCTCTCGGGCATCGGACCCGCGGACCATCTGCGGGAGGTGGGGGTCGACGTGCGGGTCGACTCCCCCGGCGTCGGTTCGAACCTCCAGGACCACCCCGAGGGAGTGATCATGTGGGAGGCGAAGCAGCCCATGGTCACCACCTCCACGCAGTGGTGGGAGATCGGGATCTTCGCCGACACCGAACCGGGCCTGGACCGGCCGGATCTGATGTTCCACTACGGGTCCGTGCCCTTCGACATGAACACCTTCCGGCGCGGCTATCCCACGACGGACAACGCGTTCTGTCTCACGCCCAACGTCACACGGTCCCGCTCGCTGGGCACGGTGCGGCTGCGTACCCGCGACTTCCGCGACAAGCCGATGGTGGACCCCCGCTACTTCACCGACGAGCACGACATCCGGGTGATGACCTACGGGCTGCGGCTGGCACGCGAGATCGTGGCGCAGGCCCCGATGTCCGACTGGGCGGGTGCGGAGCTGGCCCCGGGGCCGGGGGCCAGGAGCGACGAGGAGCTGTTCGCGTACATCCGCGAGACACACAACACGGTCTACCACCCGGCCTGCACGGTGCGGATGGGCGCCGACGACGATCCCGGCGCACCGCTCGACGCCCGGCTCCGGGTGAAGGGCGTCCGTGGGTTGCGGGTGGCGGATGGTTCGGCGATGCCGTTCCTCCCCGCGGTGAATCCCTGCATCACCACGATGATGATCGGCGAGAAGTGCGCCGACCTGGTCAGGGAAGGCTGACGACGGCCGGCTCCACGGCCCGGGTCCCCCGGGTCGTGGAGTCGCTGCCATCGGCGTGCCTCCGCGTGCACGGGCTCCTACGCGGCCCCGGTGATCCAGCGCCGGAGCGTGGCGTTCGTCGCCTCGTCGAGCAGGCACAGCGCCTCGATGGCCTCGAGATCACCGGGAAGCGGTGCGATCCCGGCCGAGGTCAGCGCGGCGTGCAGGTCGAGGCGGCGCGAGT
Organism: Streptomyces sp. NPDC019396; assembly: GCF_040632375.1. NCBI lineage: Bacteria > Bacillati > Actinomycetota > Actinomycetes > Kitasatosporales > Streptomycetaceae > Streptomyces > Streptomyces sp. NPDC019396. The sequence goes on from NZ_JBEYBS010000010.1 coordinate 146,848, forward strand.
CCTCGGGGTTCAGCGGCATCGGCAGCCGCTGTCCCGGATCGGGGGTCGGCAGCAGGAAGTCACCGGCGTACGTGGCGCTGGTGTCGCCCAGCGTGCCGAAGAAATCCGCTCCGGGGAACCGGTAGAGATCAACAGCCATGGGAGCCTCCTCAGTGGTTTCTCTTCGGTGGGGTCACTGACTGCCAGGAGGCTCCGGCCGGTGAGAGTGGTTGCGTACGGGGCCGACGACCACCCGTTCGGCCCTTTTGTACGAAGGTCGCAAGGGGCCGGAGGGCCCTGTCCGGGACCGGTCATCCGCTCGAGTCGCCCATTGAGTCGCATGCGGGACAGCATGGATGGGTGAGGCCGTCGGCGGTGGCTGCCCGCCCAGGCAGGAGCTACAGACAGTGACCAGGCAAAGCTTTGCGTTCTGTGGGGCTGAGCTGGCCGCTGTCTACGTGCTCGCCGAAGGCGGCCGGGAGCTCCATCTGGCCGAGATGACCGGTGACCGCAGCGTGCTGTACGGGCTCCCGGCGATCCTCGCGGTGGAGGGCCACTCCCCCGCGGCGGACGCTTTCCGCGCCGGCAGCTCACTCTGGCTCAGCCCCAAGGAACTCGCCGCCTACATCGAGAGCGATCCCCACCACTTCCCCGGGCGGATCATGCGGAACACCGTGGGCACCTCCGCCGCCAGGGTCTCCCTCGGGGCCGTGCCGCTCGGACGCGGCACCAAGGAGCTCGGCTGCCTGGTGGTGGCGGGAGAGGTGCTCGAGGGCTTCAGCCCCGACCGCCGCGCGCTGCTGGAGCTCTACGCGGACCAGGTCGCCGCGTCACTCGAGTCGGTCGCCGCCCATGCCCCCGGACGCATGGCACCCCGGCCCCAGCTGGGTCAGAGCCTGGTGCCGCTGCGGGGCGGGGCGTTCATCCTGGAACTGGCCACCGGACGCATGGAGGCACACGAGCACGTCCTGGACCTGCTCGGGATCGCACCCGACCATTTCGACGGACGGGTGGAGACCCTCCTGGCCTGCGCGGTCCCGGACGACATCCCCGCCCTGATGGCCGTCGTGGAGCCGGACCGGCTGTCCGCCACGGCCCAGCAGCTGGCGTTCCGTATCCGCCGCCCGGGCGGCGAGCTGCGCTGGCTGGGGCTGCGCTGCCGGGTCGACGTGGACGCCGAAGGCACCCCGGTGCGGGTGCTCGGCGTGGTCGCCGACGCGGCCTATCTGCGCCCCAGCGCCGATGACGTGTCCATCGTGCAGCGTCTCTCGGCCACCCTGGCCCGGGCCCGGACCATCAAGGACGTCAGCCAGCTCGTGGTGGACTCGCTGCGGGACCCGCTGCGAGCCAGCCGGGTGGCGCTGGCCGAGCTGGAGTCCGACCGGCTCGTGGTCACCCTGCTCGACCCTCCGGAGCCCGACGCCTGGCCCGACCTCTGGCGGTCCGAGTGGCGCTCCGAGTGGCCCGACGCCCCGGTCCACGCGCTTCCCACGCTCCAGAGCGCACTGCGCGAGGGCCATGTGAGTCTGTGGCCGCCCGGCGCGGACCTCGAACCAGGGCTCGGCGGCATCGGGCCGGGCGGTCTGGCGGTGCTACCGCTGCCGTCCGACGGACGCATGGTCGGGGTGTGCCTGGTCGGGTGGAACGAACCGCACCGCTTCGGGCCGGAGGAGCGCTCGCTGCTGACCGCCACCGCAGGTCTGGCCGGGCAGGCCCTGATGCGGGCGCATGCGCTGGACGCCGGGCACGAGCTCGCCACGATGCTCCAGCGCAGCCTGCTGCCCCGGAAGCTGCCCGAGCTGCCGGGCGGGGAGGCCGTAGCCCGCTATCTGCCCGCCACCGCCGGTCTGGAGGTGGGCGGCGACTGGTACGACGTGATCCCGCTGCGCGACGGCCACGTGGCTCTGGTGATCGGGGACGTCCAGGGCCACAGTGCCGGGGCCGCCACCATCATGGGCCAGATGCGCACCGCCGTCCGGGCCTACGCGGTCGAGGGCCATCCGCCCGATGTCGTCGTGGCGCGTGCCAACCGGCTGCTCGTGGGCATGGAGACCGATCTGTTCGCCACGTGTCTCTATGTCGACCTGGACATGGAGGAGGGCATCGCCCGGCTGGTCCGGGCCGGCCATCTGCCACCGGTCATCCGCTATCCCGACGGTGGCGCCGAGGTGATGACCATCGACGGCGGCCCCCCGCTGGGCGTACTGGCGGACGAGGAGTTTCCCCTGAACGAAGCCGGTCTGGCTCCGGGCACCCTGCTGATCCTGCTGACCGACGGCCTGGTCGAATCCTCGACACTCCATGTCGAGGACGGCATGCGGCGGGTGTGCGACGTGCTCGAGGCGGCCGATCCGTCGGAGCCGGGACGGGTGGCCGACGAGCTGCTGGTCAGCGCCAACCGGCGCGATGACGACGTGGCGGTGCTGCTGCTGCGCTACGACGGCACCCGCTTGCGTCCCATGCGGACGCACTGGACGGTCTGGCGCCTGCCCAACGCGGTCCTGCACGCCCGGCGCTACACGGCGCGCACCATGCGCCAGTGGGGCGTGGTGGAGGAGCTCGACGCGGTTCTGCTGGTCGTCTCGGAGCTGGTGACCAACGCGATCGCCCACACCCAGGGCGAGGTACGGCTGGAGCTGACGCTCGCCGCCGACCGGCTGCGGATCGCCGTGAACGACGCCTCGCCCCGCAGCCCCGTCAAGCCGGCCGCGGTGGACTGGGAGGCCACCGGCGGCCGCGGGCTGCTGATCGTGGAGGCGAGCTCGGCGTCCTGGGGCTCGGTGCCGCTCAGCGGTGGAAAGCAGGTGTGGGCCGAGATCCCGCTGGCGCCTCGGGAGCAGTTGCCCGGACCACCTGAGTAGACAGTGTCTACGCCTCTTTGGTAGACACTGTCTATGAGCGAACAGGACACGGGACTGCGGGCCCGTCTGATCGATGCCGGCGTCGAACTGGTCAACACGGAAGGGGCGCAAGCCCTGTCCCTGCGCGAGATCGCCCGTCAGGCAGGGGTGTCGCACGGTGCCCCGCGGCGCTATTTCCCCACCCACCTCGAGCTGCTGTCCGCGATCGCCCGGCGCGGCTTCGCCGAGCTCGCGGACAGGGCCGGGCAGACGATGGCGACGACGACGGCGCCCGGGGACCCCCGGGAGCAGCTGGCCGCGCTGTCCCGCGCCTATCTGGACTTCGCGCGCACCCGTCGCGGCATGTTCGAGCTGATGTTCCGTCACGATCTGCTGGAGAGCAATCAACTCGGCCTGCGGGAGACCTCGCTGCCGCTCTTCGCCCTGCTCGCCGACCTCGTCACCCGGGCACGCCGGCACCCGTCCGCCGATTCCGCCCCAGGCACGGACCAGGCGCCGCCGGCGGTGGTGGCCGCGGCACTCTGGGCGAATCTGCACGGAATCGCCCAGCTGTGGCTGTGGGGCAGCCTTCCCCTCGCGGCGGGCCTCGACGACATCGAACCCCTGCTCCAGGCCGCGCTCGACGCCCACCTCGGGCCGGTGCGCCGATGAGCCGCAGCCCCCGGCGAACGGCCACGCTGGCGTGCAGCATCGCCGGAGCCGCGATCGTCGCCCTGGACGGCACTGCGCTGACCGTCGCCCAGCCCTCCATGCAACGGGACCTGGATGCCTCGCTCCAGCAGGTGCAGTGGACCAGCACCGGCTACCTCATCGCCGTGGCGAGCCTGCTCGTCTTCGCGGGGCGGCTCGGCGACCGCTACGGCCACCGGCTGGTGTTCGCCCTGGGGACCATCGGTTTCGGCGCGACTTCGGCGGGGATCTGCATCGCCCCCGACATCCGCTGGGTGATCGGGCTGCGGGTCGCCCAGGGGATCTGCGGCGCCCTGCTCCAGCCCGCGACCCTCGGGATGCTGCGGTCCGCGTATCCGCCGGACGAGCTGGCCTCGCCGATCGCCCTGCGCACCGGCGCCATCGCCGCGGCAGCCGCGGCCGGTCCGGTCATCGGCGGAGCCCTCACCACCCAACTGGGCTGGCGGGCCGTGTTCTTCGTCAATGTCGTACCCGCGCTGCTGATCGGCGCGCTCGCACTCGGCGCCCGCCTCTCCCTGCCGCGGGCCGCCGCGCGGCGGGAACGGACCACGGGGCTCGATCTGCCCGGCGCCGGTCTGCTCGCACTGGCACTGGTGTGCCTGGTCCACACGCTCTCGGACCTCCCCCGGACCGGCTGGACTCCGGCGACCACGGCGGCGGCCGCCGTGGCGGCGGTGAGCGCGGGCGTGTTCCTCCGGCATGAGCGGCGCACGGTGAGCCCGCTGATACCCGGGGAGGTGATCGGCACGGCGGCGGTCGCCTCGTCACTCGCCGTCCTGCTGGCCGCTTCGGCGGCGATGTTCGGAGCCGTCTTCGTGGGCACCTATCTGCTTCAGGACGTCCTCGGCATGGATGCGCTCCAGTGCAGCCTGGCCGGGCTGCCGGGTCCCGCCGCCATGGTGCTGAGCGCCCCGCTGGCCGTCTGGCTGCAACGCCGTTGGGGCCCGCGGCGGACCGCCGCCACGGCGATGGCGCTGCTCGCACTCGGTGTCCTCGCCCTCTCGCGGCTCGGCGCGGCATCCGGGTCCCTGGCGGTCGGCGGCGCGTTCCTGCTGCTGGGCGCGGGCTTCGGCACGGTGATGGTCACCGCGACGGCCGTCATCGTGCGCCGGGCGCCCGCCCGGCACGCCGGAGTGGCGGGCGGGCTCCAGCAGACGGTGATGAACGTCGGCCCGGCACTGGGCATCGCCGCTGCCACCGCACTGCTGGGGCATGGCCCGTCGACGATGGTGTTCGCGCTTGTCGCGCTGTCTGCGGTGGCGGTGGCAGGAGCACTGATCGCCACAGGGCTCCCACACGACTCCATGGCGAAGAGCGCGAAGCCCGAACCCTCCCCCGTCCCCACTGACGCAGCATGAGGCCCGTTCCCACCGCGCGGCGTCAGTCCGTGGCGGGCGACGGCTCGAGTCTGCGGAGCCGTTCGGCGTCGCAGACGCGCGGACAGGTGCCGCACGCCTCGGCCGGGCGGATCGTGTAGTACAGGCAGCAGCCCAGCCGGGTGCGGGTCGGATACGACATGCCGTCGCGCCCGGCGAGGCGGCGGAAGTCCGCGCCGCCGGGGAACGGCGGCAGGGGTCCGGGCAGCAGTTCGCCCGCGGCGCGCACCGCGTGCCCCTCCTGCCCGAGCACCCTGCCGAGGTACCAGATCCCGGAGACGAGATCATCGCCGACCATCCCCCACAACGCACGCGGTCCCCTGCGCAGCAGGGGACCCATCGCCGCCAGCAGGGGCCGCACGAGGTCGACGACCGACGCGCGCAGTTCTCCCCGCAGGGCCTCCTCGTGCGGCAGCACGCGCACTCCGGGCAGCCCCGCAGCGGGATCCTCGGGCAGACAGGCGAATGCCCCGGGTACGACGGCGAGGTCCCCGGTGGTCAGGCTGATCCGCACATCGGCCGGTCGGAGCCGGGGCACCCGGCGGTCGAGGTACCACGGACCGCTCATGAGCAGCGAGACGGACCACAGGTAGCCGTGCAGCGCGCGGGACGCGACCACATCGCCGCGCGCGGTGTGGTCGTGCTGCCGCCGGATGCCCAGGGCCTCGGATTCGAGGTAGGTGTCGAGACACCCCTGACGCGTGGCCAGCTCCATGCCGTCGGCCCATCCCTGACGGGCCGGCGGGCCGGGCGGCAGGACCTCTGCCTGCCATGCGGGGCAGAGCGCGCCGAGTTCCCGGTAGCGGGATGCCAGCAGCGCGGAGCAGCTCACGGCGGATCCGGGCGACGGGTGTGCCGGGGCCAGGGTCACGGAGGCTCCTCAGGAGGACGGACACATAGGACAGACGGCGCAGCTGCGCGCACGGACACACCGCGAGATAAGGCAAGGCTCACCTTAACCATACGAAGATCCCTTCGCGCCAACGGGACCCGTGTCGCGGCGAATTGACAGAGTTAGGTGTACCTAACTTAGGCTCTCGGCTCATGTCCCGGTCCTGACCGGGACCACGCATCTTCTCGCACGGAAGTGGTCCCTCATGCGCGTGTACCTGCTGGCGCTGAACCCGACCGACTCGGTCACCGAGGGTTTCCTCCCGGCCGTCGACCGGCTCGGCATCGATGCCACCGTGCTCACCGACCAGCCCGCGGCGCACCGCGCACGCCACCCGGACCTCGAGGTGCTGGACTGCGAGGTACGGGACTTCCGTGCGGTGATCAGCCGGATCTCCGCACAGGGGCCACCGGGCGCGGTCTTCACCAACAGCGACCATCTCCAGACGCAGGCGGCCCTGGCAGCGGACTACTTCGGCCTGCCCGGCAAGGACTGGCGGGCCGCACTGCGCACCAAGGACAAGGCCGAGATGCGGCGCCATCTCGACGCCCGGGCTGTGGACACCGTCCGCTCGGCCGAGCTGTCCGCGGGGCAGGACCCGGAGGTGGCGTTCGCCGCGCCCGGACTGCCGTACCCGTGTGTGATGAAGCCCCGCGAGGGTGTCGCCAGTGAAGACGTCGTACTCGTCGGGGACCGGGCTGAGCTGGTGCGGCGCTGCCGGGAGATCCAGGCCCGGCGTCCGGGTGCCGCGCTGGTCGTCGAGGAATTCCTGCCGGGCGAGCTGTACACCCTGGAGACGCTGGGCGACGGTCGGGTCCGTCATGTGCTGGGCGGGTTCCACACCCAGGTGTCCAAGCCGCCGTACTTCATCGAGGAGCGGATGACGTACGTCCCCGAGCACCCGCGGCCGATACGCGACCAGGTGCTCGCCCAGCTCGACGCGCTCGGTGTCGGCTTCGGTGCCTGCCACACGGAGTTCGTGGTGCACGAGGGTCGGGCGCGCATCGTGGAGGTCAACTACCGCGCCGTCGGCGACCAGTGCGATCTGCTCCTCGCCGAGCTGCTGGACATCCCGCTCTTCGAGCACATCCTGCGGACGCATCTCGGTGAGCCGCTGCCCGATGACCTGGGGGTGCGGACGGACGGCGCCGCCCGGCTCGACTACCCGTGTGCGGACCGTGCGGGCACGCTGGTGGCGGCTCCCGCCGCCGCGGACGTGCGCGACGGCGGCGTCAGGCTGACGTACCGGCCGCTCCGGGAGGTCGGGGAGCGGCATGAACTCCATGGCACCAACCGCGACTTCCTGGGAGTCGTCCGGGCCACCGGAGCCGACCGGGAGCGGGTGGACCGTGCCGTGACCGCGTTCCTGTCCGCACAGCACTGGGAGATCACGCCGTGACCATCCGGGCGTCCGGCGACCCGGCCCTGACGCAGCGGCACACGGAACAGCGCGCAGAGCAGCACATCGAGGACGAACTGGTCCTGCGCGTCCTGAGCGCCCTGCTGCGCGAGGACGTGCTGGGCCTGCGCAGTCGCAGCACGGTGGTCGACCGACCGGACGGCACCTGGCTGCGTCTTGAGACCCCCGGTCCTGACGCGCTGCTGCTGCCGGTGGAGGGCGACGGGTTCCAGTGCGACTGGGCGGCACGGCAACCGGCGCTGAGCCGGGAGTCCACCGGGACGGTCCTGTCGACCTGCGATGACATCCTGGCCGCGTTGCGGGCTCTCGCGGCCGATGAGGACCGCCCCGGTTTCGACCTCTTCGCCGACGAGTGCCGCCAGACACTCATCACGGTACGTCTGCAATCCCGTTCGCAGGATCAGGTGTTCGAGACGCTGGTGGCGCGCCATGGCGCCGACCCGGCGCGCTGGACGGGGCTCGACGGCACTCTCGCCCATGACACCCTCGCCGCCCGGCGTGACCACCCCGTCTACCCGACCGGCCGCGGCAGGTCCGGGCTGCGTACCGGGGCGCTCATGTCGTACGCCCCCGAGTTCCACCCCAGGTTCGCCCTGCGCTGGCTCGCCCTGCCCCGTGATCTGGTCACCGTCCGGGGGCGGCTGCCCTTCCCCACACCCTCGTCGCTCGGCCTGACCGGGCTCGCGGACACCGGGCATCTCGCGATCCCGGTCCATCCGCTGACGGCCGAGGGCCCCCTCAGGGACGTGCTGCGCGCGGCCGGCCTCGACGGGCGCGCCGTACTCGCCCGGCAGCCGCACCTGGACGTGGTGCCCACCCTGTCCATGCGCACCGTGGCACTCGCCGGCGAGCCCGGGGTGCATCTCAAGCTCCCGCTGGCGACCTCGTCCCTGGGCAGGCTCAACCGGCGGACCATCAAGCCGGGCACCCTCACCGACGGCGCCGCGGTCCAGCGTCTGCTCCAGTCGGTCATCGCCCGTGAGCCGCGCTTCCAGGGCAGCGTGCTGCATGCCGACGAGGGCAGCTTCGCCCATGCGGGCCATGAGCTCCTCGCCGTGCTGGTCCGCCGCTGGCCGACCGGTCTCGACGGCGCGGTCGTCGTACCGCTGGCCGCGCTGCTGAGCCCGGCGCCCGGCGGCCGACCGGTGCTCGACCATCTCGCCGGGCGCTTCTACGGCGGTGCCCCGCTCGCGCTGCTGGACGCCGCGCTGTCACTGGTCATCGACTGGGCGACCACGCTCCTCGGCTACGGGATCGCCCTGGAGTCCCATCAGCAGAACGTGTCGCTGGCCCTGGACGAGCGGGCCGGACGCCCACGGATCAGGCTGCTGTTCAAGGACAACGACGGACCGCGCATCAATCTTGTGCGCCTCAGCAGGGTGCTCGGGGAACAGGCTCCGGACCCGTCGGCGTTCGACGATGCCAGGATCGTCTGCGACAGCGACCTTCCGGTGGTCGAGCTGTTCACCACCATCACCGTCCATCTGTGCGCGGCTGCCTACGCCTTCGAGCTCGCCCGGCTCGGCCGTGCCCCGCTTGACACACTGCTGGGGCTCATACGCACCCGGCTCGCCGAGGCGGCGGAACGGCTCGGCACCCGGCCGGGTGAGGCCGGCGCCGTACTGCGCGAACATGTCCTGGACGCCGCGATGTTGCCCGTCAAGGCGATGGTCACCGCGGGCACTCTGCTCACCAAGCAACGATCGGGAGCTTCCGACATCAACAAGCACTACACGACAGGCCCCAACTACCTGCTACGGGGAGTGTGACCCCGATGACGCCCGCGCGCTCCTCCGCCCACATCCCTGCGTCCGGCCATGCCCCGCACCACCCTGGGCACCGCCGCGGACCGGCCGGGCTGCCCACCGCCGATGAGGCCGTGGCCCACACTCTGCTCAACTGCCTGCTGCGCGAAGTGTCCGGGCCCGAGCACCAGACCGCCGTCATCGACGGCAGGCTGCTGGTACGGCTGCCGCGCCGCGGAGTGCTGCTGCGGGTCGCACTGCGTCGCACGTCGTTGCTGGGGGCTCACCGCTTCACCGGACCGGTCACCGAGCGGGACGAGGGACGCGGCGACGATGGCTGGACCCGAACCGACTGGCCCCGGCTCGCCGAACACATCCACGCGGAGCTGTCGCTGCGCACGGGCAGCGACAACGACGAGTTCCTCGCCCAGGTCGTGTCGAGCCACCAGGGGGTGTCCGCAGCCCTGGCCGCCGTCGCGGCCAGGCGTCCGCTCACGAGCGCTCAGCCGCTCGCCGCCTATCTCGCCTCCGAGCAGTCACTGGCGCTGGGCCACCGCTTCCACCCGACGCCCAAGGCCCGGGGAGGCGATCCCACCGTGTGGGCGGCGTACGCTCCGGAGGCGGCCGCATCCTTCCCGCTGCGCCTGCTCGCCGTGCGTGAGGAGCTGCTCGTCGAGGACGCCGTCGCCGGCGACACGCTGGGCGGGCTGGACCGGCTCGGGACGGCGCCCGACGGCTACCGGCTGCTCCCCGCACACCCCTGGCAGTACGCCCTGCTGCGGGACCATCCGGCCCTGCGCGCGGCCCTGGAGCGCGGCGATGTCCTCGACCTCGGGCCGGGGCGCACCCCGTTCACAGCCACGGCCTCCGTCCGAACCGTCTATGACGGACAGGCGTTCCTGAAGTTCAGCCTGAACATCCGAATCACCAACTGCCTGCGCAAGAACGCCCGCTACGAGCTCGCGGGGGCGGTCGCCCTCACCCGGCTGCTCGGTCCCGCCCTCGACGACCTGGCCGCGCGTTTCCCGGACAGCGGGCTGCTGCGCGAGCCCGGCTACCGCAGTCTCGCCCTCCCCGGCGCGGGCGGCAGACCCGTGCTCGCCCTGCTGGAGGGCTTCGGCGTGATCGTGCGGGAAGGGCTCGACCGCCGGCTGCGCCCCGGGGTCATCCCGCTGCTGGCGGCCGCGGTCGCCGACGAGTACCCGACCGGACCCGGGCATGTCTCCCGGCTGCTCGCCGACGCGGGTCCCACTGCGGCCCTGTCCTGGTGGCGCGCCTATCTGGGACTGCTCGTCCCACCCGTGCTGGCCGCGTACTTCGACCACGGTGTGGTGCTCGAACCCCATCTGCAGAACGTCGTCGTCGGTGTCGACCGGGACGGCAGACCCGCACAGATGCTGTTCCGTGATCTGGAGGGCACCAAGCTGCTGCCCGAGCATCACGCGCGGTCGCTCGCCTCCCTGGATCCGGCGGTCGCGGGTCCGCTGACCTATGACGCCGACCGCGGCTGGGACCGGGTGGTCTACTGCCTGATGGTGAACCACATCGCGGAGCTGCTTGCCGCCATCGCCGATCTGCACCCCGGTGCGGAGGTCGCGCTGTGGCTCCAGGTGCAGCGGACCCTGCGCGGCTACGCCGACCGCCATGGCTGCCCGCCCCGGCTGGCCGCGCTCCTCGCGGGCGGACCGCTGCCCGCCAAGGCAAACCTGCTGACCCGCTGGGCCCGCAGAGCGGACCGTGAGGCAGGCTACGTCCGCCTGCCCTCCCCATTCGCTGAGGACGTGCTGTCCGGAGCGATCGCCGCCGACGACATCTGGAGCACCCGTTGACCCCTGCGGTGTACGAGCGGGCACTGTCGCTGACGTCCGGCGAACTCCCCTCCTATCTCTACGACCTGGCGGCACTGCGGGAGCACGCGGCTGCCGTCAGGGCCGCGCTGCCGGACCGCGTCGAGCTGTACTACGCCGCCAAGGCCAACCCCGAACCGGAGATACTCAGCGCGCTCACCCCGTACCTGGACGGTATCGAGGTCGCCTCGGGCGGTGAACTGGCCCATGTCGCCATGGCCGTTCCCGACCTGCCGCTCGCCTTCGGCGGGCCCGGGAAGACCCCTGAGGAACTCACGGAGGCACTGGCGGCCGGCGTGGCGCGCTTCCATGTCGAAAGCGCCCGGGAACTGCGGATGCTGGCCCACCTCGCCGAGAGGACGGCGGTACCCGGGCGGCGGGTGGGCGTACTGCTGCGCTTCAACCTGCCCCTGGCCGAGGAGTCGTTGCGGGGAAGCGCGCTCTCCATGGGCGGTCGGCCGACCCCCTTCGGCATCGACCCGTCCGAGGCGGACGAGCTGGTCCGTGCGCTCTCCGGAGGCGAGTATCCGCACCTGGAGCTGTGGGGGATACACGCCCATCTCGCCAGCGGTCTCGGCGCAACGGCGCAGCTCGCCGTCGCCGAGTCCGTCGTCACCTGGGCGGTAGGCCTCGCCGGACGTCATGACATCGTCCTGCGCGAGGTGAATGTCGGCGGTGGGATGGCGGTGGACTACGACCATCCACAGGCACGGTTCGACTGGCCGGCGTATGGTGCGGGGCTGGCCCGGCTCAGCGCCGCGCACCCCGGTCTGCGGTTGCGGGTCGAGCCCGGCCGTGCCCTGACCGCCTACTGCGGCTGGTACGCCACCGAGGTGCTGGACGTGAAGAGCAGCCATGGTGAGGAGTTCGCGGTGGTGCGCGGGGGCACCCACCATCTGCGCACCCCGGCGACGAAGGGCCACGACCAGCCCTGCGCGGTGCTGCCGGTGAGCGACTGGCCCCATCCCTGGCCACGGGCCGCCGCGCGGCTGGACCGGATCACCGTGGCCGGTCAGCTCTGCACGCCCAAGGACGTGCTGGCACGGCGTGTACTGGTACCGGATTCCGGTCTGCGCGCCGGGGACCGCGTGGTGTTCGCGCTCGCGGGTGCGTACGCCTGGAACATCTCCCACCACGACTTCCTGATGCATCCCCGGCCCGGATTCCACTTCCTGGACGGCGCGCGGGCTGACGGTGCCGAGGACGCCGGGGGCTCGGTCAGCGGTTGAAGTGGCTGAACCCCACCTCGTAGCGTTCGACGGAGAGGACGCGCTGGCCTTCCCTGCGCGCGGTCTCCTCGCGGATCCGGGCGGCCCTCTGCTCGCTGTCGTGCATCGCCTGTTCGTCCTCCCACAGGGTCAGCGACACCGCCTTCCCCGACGACCGGTCGACGAGGTAGTAGACGCCCACGAACCCGTGCGCGTCCTGGACCTGCTTGACGACGGCTTCCGATGTCGCCGACAGGTCTCCGTCCTCGGGAACGGGTGATCCTTGATAGGTGCTCAGTCTCGCGAACATCGCGGCACCCTTTCCTCGACGACCGGCGACCGGGCAGCCGACGGTCCCTGGACCAGGGTGCCCCGGCGGACCGCAGGCCGCAATTCACGCCGTCGCGCGGCTGTACCGCGCGACGGCCCCGCCCGCCGGGCCGTGTCCCGGACGGCTCAGTCGGCCTTGACGGTCCGCACCACGGCTCCGTCGAAGTCGGCAGCGAGGTAGCCGGACGCGTAGTACTCGTCCGACAGATAGATGTTGACCGTCGACACGCTTTCGAAGACGGGACCGCGGACGATGACGTAGCGCATCGTCGGCTTCTCGATGCCAAGTTCCTTGTCGGCCTTCTGGAGCAGCGCCGGGAGCCGGTCCCACTTGACCTTGCTGACGTCGACGGGCCCGGTGTCCCCGAAGCCGATCGTGCCGCCCGGGCCCTGCTTCGTCGCATAGCCGTTGCGGTATTCGTATCTGTCGTACTTCTTCTTGCTGCCGGCGACGGGGATCTCGGCGATCGCGTACTCCTCGTACACGGTGAGCTCGATGAACCTGGTGGTGTGGGTCTTGGCCTTCAGCGCCTTGATCACGGTGCGCACCGCGTCCGGGGTGAGCAGGTTCTTGGTCTCCTTGGACGGCGGCAGCGCCACCTCGGATGCCTTGTCGCCGCTGCTGCCCGCGGTGCTGTCGCCGGTGTCCGTGGCCGCGGACGAGGAGGCACCGGGCTGCTGGGAGCGGCCCTGGGCCCTGCCGTCGTCGTCGAACGGCGCGATCTTGAGCGCGATCATCGACACGACGGTCACGGCCGCGGCGGCGCCGAGTGCCGCCACCGGTGCCTTCCAGCGCCTGCCCGGGCGTCCGACGGCGGGCGGAGGGCCGAACGGATCCATCGCTGTGGTGCCAAGGGACGGCGTCAGGTACGGGTTCCCGGCTGCCGGGGTGTGGGCGGGCGACGTCGCGTAGGGATTCGCGGGCGGGGGGCCGTAGGGCGGCGCCACGGCAGGCGCCACCGGGGACGGAGTGGCCGAGGGCGCCGGCAGCGGATACGACGTCGTCGCCATCGGGTGCGGCGCGGCCGTGGCGTTCTGGGAGTCACGTCCGGCCTCGGCGAGCATCCGTTCCAGCGCCTCCGCGTCCGGACGGGCCGTGGTGTCCCGTACCAGAAGGGCGTTCAGCACGGGAGCGAAGGGCCCGGAGCGCACCGGCGCGGGAATCGGCTCGTCAAGGACGGCGGCAAGCGTGGAGAGGCTGCTTTCGCGGCGCAGCGGGTGGCCGCCCTCGAGCGCGACGTAGAGCAGCATGCCGAGCGACCACAGGTCGGACGCGGGATTGCCCTCCTCGCCGCGGATGCGCTCGGGGGCGATGTACTCGGGGGATCCGATGAGGTCTCCGGTGGCCGTCAGGCTGGTCGACGCGTGCAGGGCGGCGATGCCGAAGTCCGTCAGCACGGGACTGCCGTCGGGACGCAGCAGCACGTTCGCGGGTTTCACGTCCCGGTGCTGGATGCCTTCGGCATGGGCGGCCCGCAGGGCGGACAGCACACCCTGCCCGACCCGCAGCGCCTCGGGGAAGGTCAACGGGCCCCGGGCAAGGCGTTCGTGCAGCGACTCGCCGCGGACCAGCTCCATCACGATCCACGGGTAGGCGTGGTCGGAACCGGCCGTGCCACCCTCCGGGTTGTCGACGATGTGGTAGATCGTGACCACATGCGGATGGGTGAGCCGGGCGAGCGCCTGGGCCTCACGCAGCACACGCTCGCTGAGCATGCGCGCCCGCGCGGGATCCGTGTCATGGAGCGCGGCGTCCGGAGGGCGTACTTCCTTCAGTGCGACTTCGCGGTGCAGCACGACGTCGCGGGCCCGCCACACATTGCCCATGCCGCCGCTGCCCAGCCTGCCGAGCAGCTCGAACCGGCCGTCGACGAGCCGTCTGCCACTCCCCCTGTTGTCCATGGCAGGTCAGCTTACGAGGAAGTCGCCGGCACTCGCACAGCGGACCCGGCCCGGGCGGGAGTCGCGCCCGTGGTCGTCACCGCGACCGGAACGGTTCAGTGGCCCGCGAGGAGCTTCACGGCGATGACCGCCACACCGATCCCCATGTCGATGAGTCCGGAGACCATCGCGTTCAACGGCCCGTTGCCCATCCTCAGACCGGTGCGCCAGCCCCAGAAGAACAGGGTGCCTACCTCCACACAGGCACTGATCAGCAGGGCGGGCACCAGGCCCAGTACACCGAGCGCGGAGGCCCCGATCAGCACCAGCGGGCCGACCGCGGTGAGCAGCAGAGGTGCGGACACGTAGAGCGTGGTGCGCAGTTCGAGCCGGCTCGCGCCGCGCTTTGTCACCGCGCGGTGCGACTGTTCGTCGGCGACCACGGTGGCCAGCCAGACCCCGAGCGCCGTCACGGCCACGGTGAGCGCGGCCTCGAGGTGGTCGGGCACCGCCGTCTCGGCGAGCGCCACCACGACGGCGGTCAGGGTGAGGGTGGCGTAGATCCGCTCCTTGAGCCGTGCGGCGGCGGTGTCACCGGCCCGGGCGGCCGTGGCCGCGGTACTGCCCGTCGGGGCGGATGCGGGATCGGGCCCGGACGTCGGCTCGGGCTCCGTCATGACGGCGCGAGATCGGACAGACCGGCTCGGGCACCGGCAAGGATCGGGGTCATACTCGTGCACCCTTCCGCGGCGGGCACCGCCGTGCCGACGCACACCTTCGGTGACTCACCGTAGCCGAGCGGATGCGGCAGGGGCGGACGCCCCACCGCGGGCGGGCCTCAAGGAGTGGGGATTCCAGCGGGCCGTGCCGGGCGGCCGAAGCGGACCGGCACTCCCGGGGAGTACAGCACGCTCGCCGGTGCGCCGGTCGGCGCCGTCAGGCCCGCCGCCCGTATCAGCTCCTCGTCACAGGCGAGCAGTTCGGCGCGGTGCAGTGGCCAGCGGGGGTGGGTGTTCGGCAGGTACACCGGACGGTCGAAGAAGGCGTTGTGCATGCCCCAGCGTGCGGTGAGGAAGTGCTCCAGCTCGTTCGGCTCGTCGACGCGTTCCCCGACCCGTATCTCGATCCGGCTACGCGCCCCGCGTGGGCCGGGCCAACGCCGCGCACTGGTGTATGTGAGGGTGTCGCCGTCGCGCTCGATGGACATCCGGGACCACAGGTACGGCAGCCGGAACGCTGCGCGGGCCACCGCCACCGGGATCAGCCGGGAGGCGTCGAGTGAACGGAAGACCACGCCCCTGCGGCCGTGTTCGTCGACCGAGTAGAGGCGGACGTTGGTCTCCGGGAAGGTCCCGAGATAGGGGATGCCGGGGAGCCGGAACCACCCCACGCGATGCATGCGGAAGGCGACGAGCCCGACGTAGGTGATGCCGTTCAGGGTGTCGGGCACGGTCCCCGCGGGCAGCAGCCTCGCCACCTCGTCCGGTTCGGCCGCCCAGTGGAGGAAGGCGAGGTCGAGCCATGACTGGGTGAGCAGCGGCCGGGCGGTGTCGCCGGGCGGGTCCGGGGTGATGGCCTCCGGGGCGCGGGGGGTGAGCGTCACCGGGCCAGTGTGCCAGCGTCCCCGCCCGGCGCTGGCCGCCCGTGGTCCGCGAGCCGGCCGACCGCCAGACCGCGCGCCCGGCACACCGCGACGAGGGCGGGGAGTGCGCCCAGCGCCGCTCGCCAGCAGCCCGGGGCGCCGCAGGCGTCGGTGTCGTGCAGCAGCAGGGTCGCTCCGCCCCGCAACCCCCGGGTGGCTTCGGCGAACACACTGCCGGGGGTGGCCCGCGCCGTCCAGTCGCGCCCCCAGCCGGACCAGAGAACCGTCGAGAGACCGGCCCGCCGGGCGGCGGCGAGCCGCCCACCGGTGAGGATCCCGTAGGGCGGCCGGTACCACCGGGGGTAGGTGCCCGAGACGCGGTGGACCAGTGTGGCGGCGCGCAGCACATCCCGGGCGTCGCGACCGGGGCGGGGCGTCCAGGGTTTGTCGTGCCGCCAGCCGTGGACCGCGAGTTCATGTCCTTCGGCGACGATCCGCAGCCCGAGGCCGGGATACCGCGCCAGCCGCTCGCCCAGGACGAAGAAGGTGGCGCGCACCGAGAGCTGCTCGAGGGCGAGCAGGAAGTGCGGGGTGGTCGCGGGGTCAGGTCCGTCGTCGAAGGTCAGGGCCACCCGGCCGGCGTGTCCGCGGCCGTCGAGCCCGACTCCGGGCCGGGCCCCGGGTGCGAAGCCGGGTCGTGTTCCGAGCGCGGCGCGGACCTGTGGGAGCCAGGTCGCGGCCGGACCGATATGCCATCCCGCCACGGCCAGCGCGGCGAGGGCGGCCGCGGAGCGGACCGGGGGCCGCGGCAGGTGTACCGGTCTCACCATGACGCCTCCGTCTCATGGGATCTGTCGCGCTCCCGGAGCGCGGCCCGGCGCCGGAGCACGGCTGCGGCCGGGTTCCCCGGCTCGGTGTTCCCCGGCACGGTGTTCCCCGGCACGGCCAGCGGCGCCGGTGCGGCCGAGAGCGCGGTCATCGGCGGCCCCGGCTCAGCCGACTCGTCTGGCGAGTGACCTGAAGACGCCGGGTGCGGCCCCGTGCAGCCGGGCCGGCAGCCCGAGCCAGCCCGGTACGAAGGCCTCCTCACGGCCCCGCACGAGGGCACGCCGGACGGCCCTCGCCACGCGCTCGGCGGACACGGGGCGGGGCCGCTCGCGGTGGTACGGGGCTCCTCTGTGCGCGAAGAACGGAGTGTCCACGGCGCCCGGTGACACCAGGCACACCTTGACGCGGGTGCCCGTGAGCTCGTATCGCAGGCTGTCCGCGAAGCTCTGGAGCGCTCCCTTGGTCGCCGCGTAGACCGCCTCGTTGGCGACCCCCACAGAGCCGGCCATGGATCCGATGAGCACGATCCGTCCCGAGCCCCGGTCGAGCATCTGGGGCAGCACCAGACGCACCAGGTGCACGGCAGCGGCCAGGTTGACCGTGAGCAGCCGGTCGACGGCCTCGGCCGGCATGCTCGCCAGGGGGCCGGACCAGCCGATGCCCGCCCCCGCGACCAGTGCGTCGACCCGGCCCGCGCGCTCCAGCGCCTCGTGGATCAGTTGTTCGTGACCGGCGGCGGTGGAGAGGTCGCCGGGCAGTGCGATGCCATCGGTACGGTGCGCGACCCGGGCCAGGCGGGCCTCGTCACGGCCGTTGAGCAACAGCAGCCACCGGGCCTCGGCACCGAGCAGTTCCGCGATCGCCTCGCCGATGCCCGATGACGCTCCGGTGATGAGCGCCACGGGCCGCCCCGCGCAGCGTCCGGTGGTGCGCGGGGACAAGCCGGGCGCTGTCTCGAGCATGGTCGGTCCTCCGGATCTCCTCGACTCACCGGCCTCTGCCAGCTTCCGTGCTGGGACCGCGAACAGCCCGCCCACCGGGGGCGGCGCACCCACCGAGCCACCCGAACGGGCCGATTCGCCATCGGTCACGCACGGCATCCAGCCTCTGGTGCCGTTGGCGCCGCGACAGGAGGACTTTCCCTTCACACCCGGGAGGGGTCATGGCGAGGCGGCGGTTCCTGGTGCTCAGCGCGAGCATGGGCGCCGGTCACGACGCCGTGGCCGGGGAGCTGGCACGACGGCTGCGCACACAGGATGCCGACGTGCTCGTCAGGGACGTGCTGACGCTGCTGCCCCCGGGTACGGGGCGCGCCCTGCGCAGCTCCTACCGGGTGATGGTCCGTCATGCTCCCTGGCTGTACTCGGGGATCTACGCGCTGTTCCTGTCCCCCGCGCGCGGCCCCGCGCCCAGCAGCACACCGCTCGCTGCGACCGCCGAGCGGGCGCTGATGGCCCTGGTCGGCCGGTGGCGTCCGGACGCGGTGGTGGCCACCTTCCATCTGGCCGGCCAGATCACCGGCCGGCTGCGTGGCCGCGGGGTCCTTTCCGTACCGGCCGCCGTGTACGTCACCGACTTCGCAGCGCACCGCGGCTGGCTGCACCCGGGAAACGACCTCTATGTCTGTGTCACCGGCGAGGTCGCGGCGGCGGCCCGCGAAGCGACCGGGCGGCGGGCGGCGGTCTCGGGTCCCGTCGTGGCACCGGAGTTCCACGCTGCTGCCGGGTCCGCACCGCCCGGCTCCGTCTGGGATGCGGTCTTCGCGGGGCGTGGCGCGGGCCGTCCGCCGGTTCTGGTGTCCGCGGGGGCGTGGGGTGCGGGTTCGGCGCTCACCGGTACGGTCCGCTCGCTGACGCACCACGGCCTGCTGCCCGTGCTGCTCTGCGGCCGTGACCGCGGACTGCTGCGGCGTGCGTCCGGGCTTCCGGGTGCGCTCGCCCTGGGCTGGGTGCCGGACATGGCGTCGCTGATGGCGTCGGCCCGGGTGCTGGTCGACAACGCGGCGGGGCAGACGGCGGTGCAGGCTCTGGCGGCGGGCCTACCGGTAGTCGGCTACCGCCCCATTCCCGGCCATGGCGCCGAAGGTGTCCGGCGGATGGCGGCCGCGGGTCTGTCGCTCCGTGCCCGGGGCGCGGCCGGCCTGGTGGCCGCGACCGGCCTGCTGGCCCGGTCCGGCCCCGACCGCGACCGGCAAGTGGCCCGTGGATCGGCCGTGTTCGGGGCGGACGCGGCGGAGCTCATCGCGGACTCCTTGTTCGGTGCCGGGCGGCACTGAGGGGTGTTCCGTGATCCCCGGCGGGCGCACGACGCCGGCTGCGGCACCCCCCGGCTTCGCGGGGGGGGTACCCACCCGGTGCCGGGTCATCCGAAGACGCCCGGTACGAGGTCCCCCAACCTTCGGTGGGGAGACCCCACGCCCCGGCCCCGGAGGGCCGGTCGCGTCTGTCGCCGCACGCCGATCCCCCCGGGGCCACGGGAAACCTCAGGGCGTGTACGGCAGGGTCCGGGCGAGGAGCACGGCCACGTCGTCCTGGACCTCGGAGGTCAGCAGCTGGTCGAGGATCCGGTCGCTGATCTCGTCCAGCGGGCGGTCGAGCTGTCGCAGCGCACCGGCGAGCTCGCGCATGCCCTGGTCGATGTCCCGTTCGCGGGTCTCGATCAGGCCGTCCGTGTACAGCACCAGCAGGCTCCCGGGCGGGAGCTCGACGCGCTCGGTCTGGAAGCCCGGACCGCAGGTGCCCAGCGGAAGGCCCGGCGGGCCGTTGAGGAAGGTGACCGCTCCCCGGGGATCGACGATCGCCGGCGGCGGATGTCCGGCCCTGGCGATCACGCAGCTCTCCGTGGCCGGGTCGTGGACGGCGTAGACACAGGTCGCCATCTCGTTCTCACCGAGTTCGGCCACGGCCGCGTCCAGCGAGCACAGGATGCGGTCCGGAGGGACGCCATGGCGGGCCAGTGTGCGTACCGCCGTGCGCAGTTGGCCCATGACCGCCGCCGCGTGGACGCCGTGGCCCATGACATCGCCGATGACCAGGCCGGTGCTGCCGTCGGGCAGGGCGATGGCGTCGAACCAGTCGCCGCCCACGGCGTGGTCGCTCGCGGGCAGGTAGCGGCCGGTGAGTTCCAGGCCGGCCACCCGGGGCAGTGAACTGTGCGCGAGGCTGCGCCGCAGGGCGAGCGACGCGGCCCGCTGGGCGGTGTACATGCGGGCGTTGTCGATGCTGAGCGCCGCCCGGGCGACGAGTTCGTCGATGAGCACGCGGTCCTGGTCGTCGAACGGCTCGCGGTCGCGTGTCCGGGTGAGTACGACCGCCCCGAGCACCTTGCCACGTGCGACCAGCGGGACCAGTCGCGCGCAGCACATCCGGCCCGCGAAGTAGGTGCGCAGCCGGTCGCCGTGCGGACAGGACATCAGGGTCGGGAGGTCCGACTCGTAGAGGTTCATCGGGCGTCCCCCGGCGATGGCCTGTTCGTACGCCGAGCCGGCGGGGACCTGGAAGGTCATGCCGACGACCAGTTTCGCCGTGGGGGCTTCGGGATCGGGGAAGGTGACGGCGACCCTGCGGAGCACGCCGTGGCTGGAGGAGGCGGCCTCTTCGGGGTCGATGACCTCCTCGAACAACTGCACGTCGGCGGAGTCGCACACCTGCGGCACCAGCAGCCGCACCACTTCCTCGGCGGTCTGTCGCAGGTCCAGTGTGGTCCCGACACGTGTGCCCGCCTCGGCCAGCAGCGCGAAGCGCCGGCGGGCCCGTTCCGCCTCGGCCTGGGCCCGCTGCCCTTCGGTGATGTCGATCAGGGAGGCGATCAGCCCGAGTCCCTGGCCGGTGGTGTCGAGCAGCGGTGCGCAGGAGCAGGACCAGGTGCGGTCATGGTCGGGATCGGCGCGGGTGCGGCCCGTGCCGCGCACGTCGACCACGGGCTCACCCTTGGCGAGTGCCTGCCGCATCACCCGCTCGAGCGCCCGGGTCACCGCGCCCGGAGCCACATCGGAAGGCCGTTTGCCGAGGTGCTCGGCGGAGGGGACGCCGTTCATCCGCGCGAGCGCGTCGTTGACCCGTACGTAGCGCAGATCGGGCGCCAGCATGGCCAGGCCGATGGGCGACTGGGTGAAGAGGCCCTCCATCGCCGCCAGAGCGTCACGCATCCTCAGCACGGCCGACGTCTCCACGGCGACGACCAGGATGCCCACGCCCCCTCCGGGGGCGGAGGAGGGACAGATCCACATCTCCATGGGCACGATGTGCCCGTCGCGGTGGCGTACGGGGAGCGCTCCGATGATCGTGTCGCCCGCGATGACCTTCTCGTTGAGCTGCTCGGCGAGCTCCCAGTTCGCCTCCGGCACCAGGATCGGGATCCCGTTCCGGCCCAGCAGCTGCTCCGGGGTGTAGCCGAGCAGGTCCCGGGCGGCGAGCGACCACTCGATGAGGACGCCCTCCGTGTCGGTCTTCCAGAGGGCGACCGGGAGGAGATCGCGGAGCACACCCGCGTACCCGACCGCCGTGAGGGGCTGGTCCGGCACGTTCTTCGCGCGCTCGTCTGCGGCCACGCAACGACCTCACTCCGGGGGCAGCGGGCATGGTGTGGGTGCCGCGTGGTCCCCGGCGGTCCTCTCGTGCTGTCTCGGGATCTCCCTAGATCACCTTATCCAAGGCGCTCGCATGGGCAAACGAGACAGGTCGGGTGGTTCGCTACGGAAGGTGACTATCCCGGGCGCGCGTGATGACCGTGAAGATCCCGCCGTCCGGGTCCCGGAGCATGACGCGGCTACCGGCCTCGTCGGTTTCGGGCTCCGTGACGGCGCCGCCCCCGAGGCGGGTGGCCGCGCTGATGGCGGCGCCGATGTCGGGCACGTAGAAGTACACGTGCCAGCGCGGCCGGATCCGCGGGTCCGGGGCCGCCTCGACCGCGCCGCCGGTGAGCCGTGCGACCTTGTCCGCCCCGTGGCGCAGCACGACGTGCTCGTCCTCGTAGGACACCTGGACGCAGCCGGGACGTTCGCAGCCCCACTCGAAGACCTCGGCGTAGAAGATGGCCGCCTCGAAGGCGTCCCGGGTACGCAGCTCCAGCCAGGCGGGGGCGCGGCCCTGTCCCACGCTCCAGTCGGGGATGACCCTGCCCTGCCAGAAGCCGAAGACGGCACCGTCACGGTCCGCGGCGAGGGCGGCCCGGCCGGTGCCGAAGCTGAGCGGGCCCACGGCGACGGTGGCACTGCGCTCCCTGATGCGGGCGGCGGTCGCATCCGCGTCGTCGACGGCGAAGTACGGGACCCAGTCGACAGCGACCGCGAGACTGCGGGCGAGGGCGCCGATTCCCGCGACCGGTGCTCCGCCGGAGAACGCGACGGAGAACTCCTCTCCCAGCCGGGTGGGCCGGAACTCCCAGCCGAGCACGGCGCCGTAGAAGTGCTGCGCGGCATGCAGGTCGCGGGCCATGAGGCTGACCCAGCACGGAGCGCCGAACACCGCATGACTTGACGTCGACACGACTTGCCAACCCCATTTCGCCGCACACTGCGTGACTGCAACCAAATCACGCTACTCGCTCCCGCGCCGGAGAGGCGGGCGGGAAACACGGCGTTTCCGCCGCACCACCCGCGGGTACCCGGAGGGCTCACGAACCGCCGCCGGTTGCGGCTACCACCGCCCTGGCGCACGGTGAACAGGGCTGGGTCCCGCCGGACCGACCCTTCAGAGCCCGAGAGGACGGCGATCCCATGCACAAGGGGAAGACGAAACAGATCAAGGGCAAGGTCAAGGAAACCCTCGGCAAGACCATGGGCCACCGTTCCCTGCAGCGGGAGGGGCGCAGCGACCAGCTGCTCGGCAGGGCGCAGGAGATGGCGGAGAAGGCGGCCGACCACATCCGCAAGAGGACCAGGCACTGAGGGGCTCCGTGCCGAAGCGGCTGACCCGGTCGCGGCACGGGCGACGGGACCGGTGGGGTGCCGTGAACGGCACCCCACCGGCTTCGTGCGGTGGTTCGGTCAGCTGACGGTCGTGGTGCTCAGCACCGGGTTCGGTGCCGGGTAGCAGGACGTCGGCACATTGATGGTGACGAAGACGACCGGCACCTTCGCGGTGAAGGTGAGACCCGGGCTCGCGTAACTGGTACCGGCGAGCTGGGTCGTGATGCTGGTGCCCGCCGCCCCGGCCTGCAGGTCCAGGTTGACCGTGGGCAGGGTGAAGGTGGCACCGCCGTTGATCGGTCCGGGCACGGTCATGGTGACGGCGCCACCGCTGACGGCGACGCTCGGCGTGCCCGAGCCGAGACCGGAGCCGCCGGAGAGGGACTGACCCGTCAGGGTGGAGTTGGCGGGCACCGGCATGCTCAGTTTGATGTTGTTGATGTTCTTGACGGTGTACCCGCTGACGGAGCCGGGGACGGTCATGGTCGTGGGTGCCAGTGACACCCGGAAGGCACTGCCGGCCGCGACCGAAGCCGGAGCGGTGGCGTCGACGCCGCTCGCGACCTCGAAGGTCTGCGCCCCGCCGATGGGCGGGGTCGCCTGGCATGCGAAGGCCAACGGCGTGGTGGCGGCGGAGGCGGGAGCCACGGCGATGCCGACGAGCGCCGCGCCGGCGGCCAGGGCCACCGGTAAGCGCTTGAGCGTGGGGGCAGGTCTCATCGTTCATCCTCCTGATGGAGTCATGAGGTGAGGTGCGGGGATGCCGTGCGGCGGGGCACGGCGTGGGGAACGCTCGGGCGGAACGGGCGGAACGTACCGGGCTGCTGAGGCGTCCATCCGGGGGCAGCCCAACGAGCGGGACGAGCACTGCTTGACGTATGCATGTCACCACGCAGGGCTTCCGAAGTCCAGGGCTCCGCTCCTGTGCGATTTCTTAGGATCTCCGGCGCAATTCCCTGGCATCCCGCGACTCACCCCGGCAGCCGGACCCCGGCCCGTGCACCCGGTCATGACCGGCCACGGCCCCCGGCACGGGCCGAACAGCTCACTTCCAGTCGTCGCGGGCCCGCGCGCCCGCGCGCGTACGCCCCGCCACCGGGGCGCGGTCGGGATGCCGGCGCAGATACTCGCCCTCCAGCTCCTTCATCCGCACCGTGTGGGTCGCCAGGGCATCGTCGGATCCATGCAGCAAGGTTTCATGGCGCGTGCGGTGGACCGCCTCCAGCTCCTTGAGCAGCTGGGCTTCCTCCAACTGCCGGGGCGCCACCCCGCGACTCTGCTCGTTCATGACGCGCACCTCCTGATTCCTGTGTACGGCGGACCCGCCGACCCCGCGACCCACGAGAGGGGCGAGACCGAGCTCACACCATCCCCATCACCCTTTAATAGGAATATCAGATGCTCATTTGCTACCGTCCTACCATGCGGCTCACGAAGTTCACCGACCTGGCGCTCCGCGCCGTGATGCGCCTCGCGGTGCGTCACACCGGCGAGCCGCTCACCACCCGCGAGGTGGCGGACGCCGTCGACGTGCCGTACACCCACATGGCCAAGGCCATCGCGCGACTCCAGCACCTCGGCGTGGTGGAGGCACGACGCGGCCGCGGCGGCGGGCTCGCACTCACCGAGGCGGGGCGGCAGATATCGGTCGGGCGACTGGTGCGTGAGCTGGAGGGCGAGGACGAGGTCGTCGCCTGCGAGGGCGATCCCCCCTGCCCGCTCCGCGGAGCATGCCGGCTCCGCCACGCACTGCGGGACGCCCAGGAGGCCTTCTACGCCACGCTCGACCCCCTCAGCGTCGCCGACCTGGTGAGCCCACCCACCGGGCCGGTGCTGGTCGCACTGGTGGGACGCGCCCGGACCTGACCCCGCTCCCCCCTCGCCACCGGCGATCCGCCTTCCATCCCCCTTCAAATGCGAAGATCATCTACCAATTAGGAGTGCCATGCTGTCCGCGAGATCCGCCCCGGTCATCCGCGCCACCCTGCCGGTCGTCGGCGCTGCCATCGGCGAGGTGACCGAGGCCTTCTACCGCAGGCTCTTCGAGGAGCACCCGGCCCTGCTCCGCGATCTGTTCAACCGGGGAAACCAGGCCAGCGGGGCGCAGCGGCAGGCGCTCGCCGGGTCGATCGCCGGTTTCGCCGGCATGCTGCTCGAACGGCCCGATGACCGGCCGGACACCATGCTGCTGAGGATCGCCCACAAGCACGCCTCGCTGGGCGTCACTTCCGAGCAGTACAAGCTCGTCCACCGCCATCTCTTCGCCGCGATAGTCGAGGTGCTCGGCGAGGAAACCGTCACGCCGGAGGTGGCCGAGGCCTGGGACGAGGTGTACTGGCTGATGGCCAACGCCCTCATCGCCATCGAGGCCCGTCTCTACCGTGAGGCCGCCACGGCCGAGGGCGAGGTCTGGCGGCAGATGGTGGTCGCCGAGCGCCGGACAGAGGCATCCGACGCCATCTCACTGACGCTGCGCCCCGCCGACGGCGGCCCCGTCGCACCGTTCCAGCCGGGCCAGTACGTCAGTGTGCAGGTCCAACTCCCCGATGGCGCACGGCAGATCCGCCAGTACAGCCTCTCGTCGGCTCCCGGCCGGCCGCACTGGCGGATCACCGTCAAGCGCGTGGCAGACGGTCACACCCCGGAGGGCGAGGTGTCGTCGTGGCTGCACGCACACACACGGCCGGGTGATGTGCTCACCGTCTCCGCCCCCTTCGGCGACCTGGTCCTGCCCCCGGGTGACGGTCCTCTGCTCCTCGCCTCCGCCGGAATCGGCTGCACGCCGATGCTGGCCATGCTGGACGAGCTGGCACGTACCGGTTCCTCGCGTACGGTGACGGTCGTCCACGCCGACCGCAGCCCGGACGACCACGCCCACCGCGACGAACTGCAAGCACTGGTGGGCCGCCTTCCCGGGGCGACGCTGCGGCTCTGGTACGAGAGCCCCGGGGACGGCTCCGGCGCCACCGGCCTTCCGCCCGGGACCCTGCCCGGCCGGGCCGATGCCGCGGCCCTGGACCTGCCCGACGGGGTGACCGTCTACATGTGCGGGCCACTGCCCTTCATGCGCGCGTTCCGCGGCGGTCTGCTGCGGCGCGGCGTGCCGGCCCGGTCGGTCCACTACGAGGTGTTCGGCCCCGACCTTTGGCTCGGACGTGAATGACGACCCGGCACCCGCGAGTCGCCGACGGCCGCGTCAGGGTCAGCGGGACCTGCGCACCCGGGCGAGCACCAGCACCGTGTCATCGCCCGGCGGGTGCGGCAGCAGGCGGGTGAGGATCCGCTCCACCGTGTCCTCCAACCCGCCCGACGACCCGTGCAGTTCGGCACTCACCAGGGCCATGCCCTCCTCGATGTCCCGGCCGCGGGTCTCGATGAGGCCGTCCGTGTACAGGGCGATGACGGCGTCGTCCGGCAGCTCGACCTCGGTGGTCGCGAAGAGGTGGCCGCCGACCCCGAGCGGCACGCCCAGTACCTCGGCGATGGCATGGACGGTGCCGTCGGGGTGCAGGACGAGCGGCGGGGGGTGGCCCGCGTTGGCGATCCTGGCGCGGCCGGTCGCCGGGTCGTACACGATGTAGAGGCAGGTCGCCAGCTCGATGCCCGCGTCCTGGGCGCAGATGTCGAGCTCGGCGAGCAGTTCGTCCGGTTCC
This sequence comes from Streptomyces sp. NPDC019396, assembly GCF_040632375.1. NCBI lineage: Bacteria > Bacillati > Actinomycetota > Actinomycetes > Kitasatosporales > Streptomycetaceae > Streptomyces > Streptomyces sp. NPDC019396. The sequence continues at coordinate 173,048 of NZ_JBEYBS010000010.1, forward strand.
TGCTTGTGTCTGGCCAGGGCCCTGGCGCTGATGTGCAGCCGCCCCATGGCCGCGGCAGCGGGCACCCCATGGCCCATCACGTCCCCGACGACCAGGGCGACCCGCCCTCCGGGCAGACCGATCACGTCGTACCAGTCGCCGCCGACCTCGGTGATACGGCTGCCCGGGACATAGCGGTGGGCGACCTCGACGTGCGGGCTGACGGCCAGGGCACTGGGGAGCAGCGCCCGCTGGAGAGTGAGCGCGATGTCCTGCACCTGGCGGTAGAGGCGTGCGTTGTCCAGGCAGATCGCGGCCCGGGACGCCAGTTCGGCGGCCAGGCTGAGATCGTCGTCGGTGAAGGCGGGACGGGCGGCGGAGCGTCCGAACATGGTGAGGCCCTGGACCGTGCCGCGGGCGGCCAGCGGAGCGATGAGGAGGCATTCCAGACCGCTCTGCCGCAGCAGCCGGGCGCGCTCCTCGTCGACGATGGTCCGGGTCATGAACTCGTCGTTGATGGTGACGCAGAGTGGGCGGCCGGTGGACATCATCCGGTGGATGGCGGAACCGGGCGGGTAGGTCATGCGGTCCAGTCCGCTCACCACCGCGGTGGCGGGCGGAGGCAGCACGGTCCCGGAGGCGATCCGGCAGGTGGTCAGCGGCCACTCGGGCAGGAAGGGCAGGCTCTCGTCCATCCACTCGACGATCTCCACCACGGAGGCGTCGGCGAATTCGGGGACGGCGGCGTCCACCAGCTCCTGGGCGGTGACGTCGAGATCCAGGGTGGTGCCGATGCGGGCCGCGGCGCGGTCGAGGAGACCGAGGCGTCTGCGGCTGGCGCTCGCCTCCCTGATGGCCTGTTCCCGGTCGGTCACGTCCACCATCAGCCCACCGAGACCCGAGCGGGTGCCGACGGCCCCGCTGAGCGGGAAGAAGCTCACGGATCTGACCTGATCGCGGTCCGGGTACCCGGCGGTGCGCAGTCCCACCAGCGCGCCCACGACCGGTCGCTGCTCACTGGCGACCGTGCGGAGCGTCCGCTCGTACGCACCGCCGTCCGAGGTGACCATGACCTCGTCCACCCGGCGCCCGATGTGCTCCTCGATGGAGAGGCCGTCCATGTCGGCGAGCGCCTGGTTGAGGTGGATGTAGCGCAGCTCGTCGTCGAGCATGACCAGGCCGATGGGACAGGCCTCGAAGAGGGCGTCGAGGAAGGCCAGGTTGTCCTTGACCCGGTCCAGCTCGGCGCTGGGGCTGGCCAGACCGAGGACGACCGAGCGGCCCGATGAACCGGCCACCGGGAAGACACGGAATCCGCAGCTGAATTCGGTCCCGTCCCGGTGGCGCACCGGCAGCCGTCCCCGCCAGTAGCCCGTGCGGCCGCGCGCGGCCAGCCGTGCGGCCGTGGCCTGGGGGCCGTCACCGTCGCCGTCGGGCTCGCCAGTGAAGAGGATCCCGGCCGGCCCGGCCAGCACCGTCTGCGTGTCGTACCCGAACAGGTCCTGGGCGCCTGGCCCCCAGAAGCAGATCTCGTCGTCCTCACCGATGCCGAGAACGGCCACCGAGACATGCTCCAGCAGCGACCCCGGCTCGGACCGGAGCGCACCGGGAGCCCGTTCGCCCCCCGGCCGGACCGATGGCACCAGCCGACTCCTTTCCGCTGCCCGCCGGCGGCGAAGCGCTGATGACGCGCCCCCACTCGGGGAAACGCATCGCCCTCTATTGTGCTGATTTCCTGCGAAATATGTATGTCTTGATTAAATCAGCACATTTCTTTGCACCAGACGTCACCGTCCGCCCACTCACCGCCACCCCGGGGTCGAGTCGGGCTGGAGCCATCAGGTCGTCCGTCCCGGACTATTGACTCCGTTGACGGGAGTCGCGATCCTCTGGTCACCGCTTTGCATGGTTCATGACAATCCGGCCCCCGAGCCAGGGGCCGGGACCGGTCATGGACCGTGCTGACACGTGCTGACACGTGCTGACACCAAAAGGCATGGGTGATGACCATGACGCGACCCCCACAGCGCCGGCGCAGCCCCCTGGCGATCCTCTCGTTACTCCTCACCGTGATGGCCATGGTCTTCGGCACGGCCCCGGCCTCCTCCGCGCAGTCGGGGTGGTGGGATCCGACCGCTCGGCCCGCGCCCGACTCCCGGATCAATGTCACGGGTGAACCCTTCAAGGGGACGGACGCGCAGGGCCGGGTGCGTGGCTTCGTCGACGCCCACGACCACCTGATGTCCAACGAGGCCTTCGGCGGCCGGCTCATCTGCGGTGAGACCTTCTCCACGCAGGGCATAGCCGACGCGCTCAAGGACTGCCCCGAGCACTACCCCGACGGCTCGCTCGCGATCTTCGACTTCATCACCAAGGGCGGCGACGGCAAGCACGACCCCAACGGCTGGCCCACGTTCAAGGACTGGCCCGCCCATGACTCGCTGACCCACCAGCAGAACTACTACGCCTGGGTCGAACGCGCCTGGCGCGGCGGCCAGCGGGTGCTCGTCAACGACCTCGTCACCAACGGCGTGATCTGCTCGGTCTACTTCTTCAAGGACCGCAGCTGCGACGAGATGACGTCCATCCGGCTCCAGGCGCAGAAGACGTACGAGATGCAGTCGTTCATCGACACCATGTACGGCGGCCCGGGCAAGGGCTGGTTCAGGATCGTCACCGACTCCGCACAGGCCCGCGAGGTCATCGAGCAGGGCAAGCTGGCCGTGGTGCTGGGGGTCGAGACCTCCGAGCCGTTCGGCTGCAAGATGATCCTCGACATCGCGCAGTGCAGCAAGCAGGACGTCGACCGCGGCCTGGACGAGCTGTACAGCCTCGGTGTCCGCAGCATGTTCCTGTGCCACAAGTTCGACAACGCACTGTGCGGTGTGCGGTTCGACTCCGGCACCCTCGGCACCGCCATCAACGTGGGCCAGTTCCTGTCGACCGGAACCTTCTGGAAGACGGAGAAGTGCACGGGCGCCCAGCATGACAACCCCATCGGCCTCGCCTCGGCACCCGGGGCGGAGAAGCAGCTGCCGGCCGGTGTGAAGGTGCCGTCGTACGCCGCGGACGCGCAGTGCAACACCCGGGGCCTCACGGATCTCGGTGAGTACGCCGTACGAGGGATGATGCAGCGCAAGATGATGGTCGAGATCGACCATATGAGCGTCAAGGCGGCAGGCCGGGTCCTCGACATCGCGGAATCCGGCTCGTATCCGGGTGTGATCTCCTCCCACGGCTGGATGGACGCCGGGTGGACCGAACGGGTCTACCGCCTCGGCGGATTCATCACCCAGTACATGAACGGCTCCGAGGGGTTCGTCGCGGAGGCCCGGCGCACGAAGGACCTGCGCGACAAGTACGGGGTCGGCTACGGCTACGGGACCGACATGAACGGAGTCGGCGGCTGGCCGGGGCCCCGCGGGGCGGACACCTCGAACCCGGTGCGCTACCCCTTCCGCAGCGTCGACGGCGGATCCGTCATCGAGAAGCAGACCACCGGCGAACGCACCTGGGACATCAACACCGACGGTGCCTCGCACTACGGCCTGGTCCCGGACTGGCTGGAGGACATCCGGCAGGTCGGCGGCCAGGATGTGCTGGACGATCTGTTCAAGGGCGCCGAGTCCTATCTGCGCACCTGGGGGGCGTCCGAGAGCCACAAGGCGGGGGTCAACCTCGCTGCGGGCTCGTCGACGTCCGCCAGTTCGTCCGAGTGGAACCTGTTCACGAGCTACGCCCCCGACCGGGCCGTGGACGGCCAGGCGAAGACCCGCTGGGCAAGCGACTGGAGTGACGGCCAATGGCTCCGGATCGACCTCGGCACGCCGAGCCTGATCAAGCGGGTCACCCTCGAATGGGAACGCGCGTACGGCAAGGCCTACCGCATCGAGGTGTCCGGCGACGGCAGCGACTGGCGGTCGGTCTGGTCCACGGCCACGGGGGACGGGGGTCTGGACACGGCGCAGTTCGCGGGGACGACCGCCCGCTATGTACGGATCCTGGGTCAGGAGCGAGGCACCAAGTGGGGCTACTCCCTGCATGAGGTGGGGATCTACAGCGCCTGAGGGGACCCGCCCGGGCTCCCGGGAACCGGGAGCCCGGGCGGGAAGGAACGGAACCCCATGGCACGGATGCCGTCGGCCGAGCGCAGACGACAACTGATAGAAGCGGCGATCCGGGCGATGACGCGCGACGGCGTCGCCCGGACCACCACCCGCTCCATAGCGGCCGAAGCAGGCGTTTCCCTGAGCGTCTTCCACTACTGCTTCGACTCCAAGCAGGCCCTGCTCGAATCCGTGATCACGACCATCACCGACCACTACCTGGCGGTGGTGAAGGACGCCATCCGGCCCAGGTCCACCCTCCGCGAGACCATACTCTCCGGATTCCGGGCCTACTGGGACCATGTGTCCGCCAACCCGGGCGAGCACATGCTCACCTACGAGCTGACGCAGTACGCCCTGCGCCAGCCGGGGTTCGAGCACCTCGCGCGGCGGCAGTACGCCATGTACTCCGCCACATACACCGAACTCATCCAGCAGCTCCGCGCGAGCATGGGGTTCGAGCCCCGCGTACCGGTGCCGGTGCTGGCACGCTATCTGGCCGTCATGACGGACGGACTGACCCTCAACTTCCTGGTCCTCGGCGACGAGCAGGCCGATGGCACGGCCGGCACCGCCGCGGACATCCTGGAGACGGTCGCCGACCAGGTGGTCCACCTCGCGAACGGGGAGCCGGAACGGGACCGGACGGCTTCCGGGCCAACCGGAGCAATTTCCGGGAATGCGATGCGTGATCGGGGGTAAGCGATCCCCACGGCCGACGGATCGGAAGACAGAGGTGAAGGGTATGGCTATCGTGAGCGCAGCGATCACCACGGCACATGACACGACGACGGTGGCGGCTGACACCCACGACCTTCTCGACTCGCTCGACCGGCCCGAGGCTCCCTTGCTGGTGTCTCCCCAGGACGCACGGGAGCTCTCCCGTCAGTTCTTCGCCCGTCTGGCGGTGTTGGAGGAAGGCACGCCCGAGTTCCAGTACGTGCGCAACACGCTGATCGAGATGAACCTGTCCCTGGTCCGCTACGCCGCGGGCCGGTTCCGCAGCCGGGGCGCGGACGAGATGGAGGACATCGTGCAGGTCGGCACGATCGGCCTGATCAAGGCCATCGACCGGTTCGACCTGTCCCGCGAGGTGGAGTTCACCACCTTCGCCGTGCCCTGCATCGTCGGCGAGATCAAGCGGTTCTTCCGCGACACCAGCTGGGCCGTGCATGTCCCCCGGCGGCTCCAGGAAGCCAGGGTCGAGCTGGCCAAGGCCACCGAGGAACTGCGCAGCCGCCTCGGCCGCACTCCCACCGTGCGTGAGCTGTCCGAGCTCATGTCCCTGACGGAGGAAGAGGTCATCGAGGCGCGCAAGGCGTCCAACGCCTACAACTCCGCTTCCCTCGACGCCGCGCTCTCCGGCGACGCCGCTCAGGACAGCGAGGCCGCGCTGGCCGACTTCATCGGCGAGGAAGAGCGGGCCCTGGAGCTCATCGAGGACTTCCACTCCCTCGCACCGCTGATCGCCCAGCTGGACGACCGTGACCGCCGCATCCTGCACATGCGCTTCGTCATGGAGCTCACCCAGGCCCAGATCGGTGAACAGCTGGACATCTCCCAGATGCATGTCTCCCGTCTGCTCAACCGCATCATCAAGCGGCTGCGCAAGGGCCTCCTCGAAACCGCCGCCTGATCCGGGCAGAGTCCGGAGCGCGTGCCCGGTCCGTGGCGAACATGCCACGGACCGGGCACGGCGGTGGGGATACAGTTGCCATGCGGAAGACATGGCCGATTCGGAGTGTCCCAAAATATGCGTACGGAGCCCACTCCCTCCCGACACCGGTCACCCGGGGCCCCCCAGGCCGCGGGTGACGTCGTCGAGCTGCTCGAAGTCCTCTGGGAGCGGGGCCGTGAGACCGTCGCACCGACTCCGGTGTCCGCCTCCCAGCGGCGTGTGCTCTACGGCATCGAGCGGGCCGAAGGCACCAGTCTCCGCGCTCTGGGCGAGCTACTCGGAGCGGCGCCGTCATCCGTGAGCCGCCTGTGCCACCGCCTCGAGGCCATGGGATTCGTGGAACGCACCCGGAGCAGGGTGAGCCGCAGAGAACTCACCCTGCATCTGACCGCCAGGGCAGAGGCGTATCTGCGCGAGGTACGCGCGCAGCGCGAGGAGGTCCTGCTGACCGCCATCGGCGCCATGGCCCCCGCTGCCCGTGCCGCCCTGCTGGAAGGCCTCACCGGCATCCGCGATGCGCTGGACCGGCGGCAGCAGCCTGCGGAGTGCGGGCATGGCCAGCCGCTCAGGATCAGGGACGTGGCAGACGCACGACCGTGACGAAGAAGTCGTCGATCTTCCTGATGGCCGCGATGAACTGTTCCAGGTCCACCGGCTTGGTCACATAGGCGCTGGCGTGGAGCCGGTAGCTGCGCAGGATGTCCTCCTCGGCCGACGACGTGGTCAGCACGACGACCGGGATATGCGTGAGGTCGGTGTCCGCCTTGATGCGTTCCAGGACCTGCCGGCCGTCGTACTTGGGGAGGTTGAGGTCGAGGAGGATGAGGTCCGGACGGGGCGCGTCGCCGTGCTCACCCCTGCGGTAGAGGAAGTCGAGCGCCTCCTGGCCGTCCCGGACCACATGGAGCGTGTTGCCGATCTTGTTGTCCTCGAAGGCCTCCCGGGTCATCAGCTCATCGCCCGGGTCGTCCTCGACCAGGAGGACCTCGATCGGCTGGGAAGCGGCGTTCATGCGTGGTCTCCTGTGGCGCTGCTGAGGATGGGGGTGGTGGCGGGACCGGCTGCGGGCAGGGTGAAGTGGATCTCGGTGCCACCGGTGTGGGCGCTTTCGATCCAGATGCGGCCGCCGTGGTACTCGACGATCTTCTTGCAGAGCGCGAGCCCTATGCCCGTACCGGTGTAGGTGTCACGCCCATGGAGCCGCTGGAAGATCACGAAGACCTTCTCGCTGAACTCCGCGGGGATCCCGATTCCGTTGTCGGTGACGCGGTAGCGCCAGACGCCGGTCCCGTCGCTCTCGCGGTCGGCGCTGCCTTCGCCGCTGCCGGCGGGATCGCCACTGTCGTCGCGTTCCGCGGTGATACGGACCACGGGCGGGCGTTCGGGGGCGCGGAACTTCACGGCATTGCCGACGATGTTCTGCCACAGCATGGTCAGCAGGGTGGGATCGCCGGTGGTGGCCCCGAGGTGCTCAGGGCGCTCGATCACGGCGCCCGCCTCCTCCACCGCCGCGCCGAGGTTGGCGAGCGCCTTGTCCAGGGCGTTGTCGAGCTCGACCTCGTCCCTGGCGTCGTTGACCCGGCCCACGCGGGAGTAGGTCAGCAGATCGTTGATGAGAATCTGCATGCGCTTGGCGCCGTCGACGGCGAAGTCGATGTACTGCTTGGCCCGGTCGTCCAGCTGGTCGCCGTACCTCTTCTCCAGCAGCTGGCAGAAGGAAGCCACCTTCCTGAGAGGCTCCTGGAGGTCGTGCGAGGCCACATAGGCGAACTGCTCCAGCTCCGCGTTGGAGCGCCGCAGCTCCACGGTCTGCTCGTCGAGTTCAGCGGTGCGCTGGGCCAGCAGGTCGGCGCGGGTCCGGGACTCGCCGAGCGCGGTGATCACCCGGCGCCGCATGGACTCCACCACGTCGGCGAGGTGCTGGATGTCGGCGGGTCCGGCGGGTTCGATCGGCCGGTCGAAGTCACCGTCGGCGACCCGCTGGGACGCCAGGCGCAGCGAGGTGAGGGGGCGGGCCACCGCCTTGTACAGCAGTACGGCGAGACCGAGGGCGATCACCACGAACGCGCCCAGCATTCCGGCGAAGAGCCAGTTGTGGGCGGCGCGGGTGCGGTGCATCTCGGACCGCGCCGCGTTGCGGTCGGCGAGCAGATCCGCGTTGAGCGTGTCGAATCCGGCCCGCAGCCGGTCGAACGCGGCCTTGCTGGCCCGAAGCTCTTCGGAATCGCTGGTCACCGAGCCGCCCTCACGGACGCGTGCGACGAGGGGGACCGCATAGCCGCTGCGCCAGGCATCCGCCAGACGCTCCACACGGCTCAGCGAGGCGAGCACCCGGGAGTCGTCGTCCGCCAGCCCGGAGCGGAGGGCACGACCGGCGGACGCGGCGTCCCGCTGTCCCTGTGTGTAGGGGTCAAGCCAGCGGGAGTCACGGGAGAGCGCGTATCCCCGTATGCCCGTCTCCTGGTCGATGAAGGCCTTCTGGAACCGGTAGGCGTCGACCCGTGCGGGCTGGATGCGGTCGACGAGTTCATCGGACTTCGCGGCGTTCTCGGAGAGCAGTTGCGCTCCCCCGGCGGCGAAACCGCACACGCCGACCAGCACGGCGGTGAACGCGAGCCAGAACCACTGCGTCACGGTCAGCCAGGCGCCTTTGGTGCGCCCGGACGGTCCTGTGCCGCAGTGCGGTGGAGCCTCGTTGTGGCCTGTGGTCACTTTTGCCTGCTCCATTCGAGGTACAGGAGCGCCACATCGTCACCGTGGCCTCCGTGGTCGGCCGACAGCGCCCTCGTTTCGGACATCACCGCGGAGACGAACTCCTCCGCCCCACGGTCCGCACAGGCCGACGCCAGGGCGAGCAGTCCCTCCTCCCCCAGTCGTCGACCGTCCGTGCTGATCCGGCCTTCGAACAGGCCGTCGGTGAAGAGCGCCAGCGCACCGACCGGGGGAAGGTCCAGCATGTCCTCGTGCCAGTCGAACGCCCCGTCGGGCAGCATGCCCAGAGCGGGGCCCACCGTGGTCTCGGCCATGCGGACCTCGGCGTTCTGCCGGAGCATGAGCGGGGGGTGGCCGGCCCGCACCACCTTCGCCTTGGTCAGCCCGGGCGGCAGTTCGACGGTGGTCACCGTGGCGAAGATCTCCGTACCCGTACGCTCGGCCACCAGGACCCTTTGCATGAGTCGGCACACGGTGGTGCCCGTAACACCGGCAAGAGTGAACGACCGCCAGGCCACGCGCAGGCACACACCGAGTGCCGCCTCGTCGGGTCCGTGGCCAGAGACATCACCGATGACGGCGTGGACCGTCCCGTCCGCCTTCTCGACGACGTCGAAGAAGTCGCCGCTGAGCAGTCCGCTGGCCCGGCTCGGTTCATAGCGGGAGTAGACCTTCACCGAACCGCCCTCCAGTAGCGGGGACGGCAGCAGCCCGCGCTCCAGACGCGCGTTCTCCCGTGCCTGCATCCGGCTGGCCTCCAGGGCGACCGCGGCCTGCTCGATCTGGCGGCGCTGGACGGCGTAGCGGATGGACCGGGCGAGGACCATGGGGTCCAGGGAGCCCTTCATCAGGTAGTCCTGGGCCCCGGCCGCGACCGCGGACAGCCCCACTCCCTCCTCCGCGAGGCCGGTCAGCACCACGACGGCGGCGTCCGGAGCGGTCGCGAGCACCTGATGGACGACGTCGAGGCCCTGGGCATCGGGCAGATGCAGGTCGAGCAGCACGCACGGGGTGCGCGTCCCGGTGGTGCGCTCCAGCATGCCCAGCGCATCGGCGAGGGAACGGGCCCGGTTCAGACGTACTGTCAGATCACCGTCCCGCAGCATCTCCTCCACGAGAAGTGCGTCACCGTCGTCGTCCTCCACCAGAAGGATCGTCGAGGAGGCGTCCATCCCGACACGGAGGTCGGGCGCGGGCATGGGCGATGGCAGTGGGGCCGTCGAGGTGCGCGGCAACCGCGCACCCGAACCCTGAGCCCCGACAGCGCTGGTCACGCTCGTGTCCCCTTCCCCGGATGGTCCCCGGCCGCAACAAAGGGCGGCGGGGCGGCAAGAAGAATACTTGCCGCAGGCCAACAATTGCACTCGATCAGCACACCCCCGTATGGGGGCTCACCAGGGGCATGAAGGTTGACGAGACCCGGGTTGTCGGCGGGGCCAGGACAATGCGGCGGCGCATGCCCCCACTCCGGGCCTGCTCCTCCGCTTGTCCGCCCATGCAGTCACCCACGCGTTTGCCGGACGGCGATCCGGTAACCCGGTGTCACAGTGACCCTACGGGAGTGACGATCCCCGTGAAAGGAGTGAGCCATGTCCGTCAGTGCGCTCGCCATCCTCGGGGTGGCGGTTGTGCTCACCGTCGCCCTTGTGCTGGCGCGGCCGGTGAGGTGGAACGACACCAGCCGCCCGCAACGCCGGTTCGGCCGGCTGAGGATGAAACCGCTGAGTGACGCCGAGCGGGACCAGTACGTGGCCCTGTGGGCCGGACTTCAGGAACGGTTCGTGGACTCCCCCGCAGCAGCGGTGACCAAGGCCGCCGAGCTGCTGGACCAACTGACCGTCGCACGCGGCTTCCCCGCCGGTCCGCGTGAGGAGCGGTTCCGCACCGTGGCCGCGGTCTTCCCGGAACGGGCACAGGGTGCACTGCGGCTGCACCAGGCCTGCGCAGAGGCGGCATCGGGGCAGGCGGATGCCGAATCGCTGCGGCAGGCACTGGTCGGGGGCCGTGCGCTCTTCGAGGAGCTGGTCGCGGTGACGGCACAGGACCGGGCGCTCGCCGCCGCGGCACGTCGCGGCCGGGCCCGGCGCCGGGTGTCCGTGCGCGGCACCGGCCAGGGCAGCCGGACATGACCTCCCATAGGCCCCGCACGGGGCGTTCGCTCTCGCGTCCCGCGCGGGCTCCATGGCCGGCGCACCGGACGGCCGGGACGCGTCCGGCCGCACCGGACGTCCTCACGGTCCGCTCCATTACGGCGTACACAAGGCCGGTGTGCCGGGAGCCGCTTGGGGCACAAGAGACCGAAGGGGGCTCCGTAAGGCCGAACGGGGAGATCACGCACATGACCACATCCGAGATCACAGCAGCTGCCACGGGGAACCCTGAGTGGTCCCGCCCTGGGAGCGCGGCCGAAGCCCGGGCCACCGTACGGGGGCTGTTGAGCGGGGACGGAGACCCGGCGGCCGGCGGATCCGCCGGCCGCGTCGAGGAGAGCCGCCTCGCGGACGCGCTCCTGGTCACCTCCGAGCTGGTGACCAACGCGATCCTGCACGGTGGCGGTGTGACGCGTTTCGCCGCGCGCATCACCCGGGAGGGCTTGCGCCTCCAGGTGACCGACCGCAGCCGGGTGCGGCCCGCGACCGTGTCCCACGCGGACGACTCCTACGGCACGCTGCCCGGCGGCCATGGCTGGCCCCTGATCCAGCGGCTGTGCCGGGACATCACCGTCACTCCGCTGCGGGGCGGCAAGACCATCCAGGTCCTCGTGGGCCTGATATGACCGCGATCCGCTCCGGTACACGTCGTGCGAAGCCGCCTTCGACGTGTACCGGAGCGGATCGCGGGCAGACGCCGACCAGCGGCGGTCGAGGCGCCGGCGCTCCCCGGTGGCACCCGTGTTCAGGCCCCGGAACTGAATCATGCGAAAGCGGAGGCTCATGTCCCAGCGAGAACAGAACCTGGACGTCGAGGTCGAGATCCACGACGCCGTCACGGCGATCGCCCGGATCCGCGGCGAGCTGGACGTCGACACGGCGACCTTGCTCCATCACCACCTCGCGAATCAGTTCCTGCACGGTCGCCGGCATCTCGTGCTGGAACTGTCCGCCCTGGACTTCATGGACTCCTCTGGGCTGAACGTCATGATCAGAACCACCCGTGAGGCCCGGGCAGCCGGTGGTGATGTCCACATCTCGGCTCCGACCCCCCTGGTGCGCAAGCTCTTCGACATCACGGGCCTCAGCCTGACCACGGCCGTCCACGCGGATACGGACGCGGCCCTGGCAGCCGTCCGGGCCCACGAGACGGACCGTCCGGATCTCCTCGGAAAGCCGGGCCGGGAGTCGCCCGGAGCACCGCTGCAGCGGCGTTCGGAGCGGGCGCCAGCAGATCTTTGAGCATGATCGCGCCCCCTGGCCCGCCCGAGGCCCAAGAGCCCCGCCGGCGCCCGTCCCGCGCCTTTTCACATACCGGCTGAGCTGGGCTTTCTCTTAGCCCGACGGTAGGTTTCCGGCAGGGAAAGGGGAGCCTCTTGGACAGGTACGTACGGACGGTCGACGATGTGCTCAACCTGATGGACGGCTTGTTCGCGGCCGACGCCGACCGATGGACGGACCGGGCGTCGACCTGGTGGGACGAGTTCTACTCCGACCGTTCCAAGCCGGTGCCCTTCTTCGTCGCCGAGCCGGACGAGAATCTGGCCTCGTACATCGACAGGGGTCTGATCGTCCCGGGCCGCGCCCTCGACCTGGGCTGCGGCCCGGGACGCAATGCTATCCATCTGGCCTCGCTGGGTTTCCAGGTGGACGCCATCGACCTCTCCTCCACCGCGATCGCCTGGGCCGGGGAACGGGCCCGGGCAGCCGGAGCCGACGTCAGATTCCGCCGCGGCAGTGCCTTCGAGCTGACCGGGACCGGCTGGGGCGGCCCGTATGACCTGGTCTACGACTCGGGCTGCTTCCACCACCTCGCGCCCCATCGGCGCGTCAGCTATCTGTCCCTGCTGGACGACGTGCTCGCGCCCGGCGGCCGTTTCGCACTGACCTGCTTCGCCGCGGGAGCGATGGGCTCCGAGCTGTCCGATGCGGACTTCTACCGGCAGTCCCGACTGCACGGCGGGCTCGCCTACACACCGGAGTCACTGCGCGAGATCTTCTCCGCGTTCACCGAGGTGGAGCTGCGCCGCATGCGTCACGAGCCTGCCGGGTCCCGGTACTTCGGTGAGGACTTCCTGTGGACCGCGCTGTTCAGCAAGGACTGACACGCCCGTGAGGGCGGACTCCCCGCCGGGGCCGGCCATTCTCAGCGCTCGGCCCTCTCCTCGGCCCTCTCGATGATCACCATCGCGACATCGTCGGCGAGGCTGCCCCCGGTGTGCCGCACCAGCGCCTGGTGGAGCTCCTCCAGAAACGCCTCGGGAGTGCTGCCCCGCACTGCTTCCATGGCATCGGGCAGCACGAAGAATTCGTTGTCGCTGTTGCGGGCCTCGATCACTCCGTCGGTGTGCAGCAGCAGGCGGTCTCCGGGGTTGAACGGATAGGACTCCGCCCTGCCCTTCGAGGGATGGGTCATGAGCTCCTCAAGACCGAGTGGGGGGAGGGGGCACGCCGGCATCAGGGCCTCGGCCCTGCCGTGGTGCAGCACCAGCGGGGGCGGATGGCCTCGGTTGACGACTTCGATCACCGACTCCCGCGGGACCTGGACCACCAGTGCCGTGACAAACCCCTCCACCCGGGCGTCCGGGTCCACGCCCGGCGAGCGGCGTGACCGTTCCAGGGCCGCCTCGCAGTGGTCCAAGACGTCCACCAGATCCTCCTGGTAGTGGACCGCCTCCCGGAAGGCACCCAGCACGGCCGCGGCGGCGCGCACGGCGGGAAGCCCCTTGCCCCGGACATCACCGACGATCAGCCTTACCCCGTAGCGGGTCTCCACGGCCTCGTAGAGATCCCCGCCGATCTGCGCCCCGGTCTCGGCGGCGAGGTACATGCTGCTCGCGCGCAGCGGACCGATCCGGGCGGGAACCGGTCGCAGCAGCACCTCCTGTGCGGCGACGGCGATCCTGCGGATCTGGTTGAGCTCGATCTCGCTACGTGTACGCGCCGCTCTGCTGGTCATGATGCCGGCCGCGGACACCAGCAGCAGGGCGAGGATGTTGGTGTAGACCTGCTGCGTTCCCCAGGCCTGGTTGTAGGTGGCAGTGATCACGCTGACGACCAGGGCGAAGCCCGCTGCCGCCATGGTGCCCCCGGGCCCCATCGTCACCGCCGCCAGTGCCGGTGTCGCGGTGAGCAGGGGGCCCGTGTACACGACATGCAGGGGCGTGAGCTCGATGACCACCACCAGGACCGCGATCGCGAAGGGCAGACACTGCGCAAGCACCCAGAGGACCCGGTGGTGACCGCCCGCATCTGGTCGCACGGATGAGCGGAAGACCGACCGCATGCCATCAGCCTGCCTGCTCCGGGCACACACTTCCACTCCTCGCGGTCACAGCGGATCACCCGAGCGCTCAGCACTCCCCCACGAGGATTCGCCCGCCGTACCCCGGTCGGCCATACGGCGTCCGCCGCCCGGTGCCCCGCAGCCGCTGTCCTGGGGGCGCGGATTCCGGGCCCCTCACCAGCGGAGGTCAACTCACCCATGGCCGATCTCAACCGCCGTCGCTTCCTCCAGCTCGCCGGTGGCACCGCCGCCGTCACGATGCTCTCCGAGAGCATCGCCCGGGCAGCCGCCATCCCCGCCCAGGGCGGCACAGGCACCATCCAGGATGTCGAGCACATCGTGGTGCTCATGCAGGAGAATCGTTCCTTCGATCACTACTTCGGAGCGATGAGGGGCGTCCGGGGCTTCGGCGACCCCCGCCCGGTCACCCTGCCGAACGGAAAGCCGGTCTGGCACCAGTCGGACGGCAAGAAGGAGACCCTGCCGTTCCGTCCTCCCGCGGACGACCTCGGCATGGAGTTCCTCCAGGGACTCAACCACGACTGGGAAGGCGGCCAGAAGGCCTTCAACAGGGGCCGATACGACCAGTGGGTGCCGGCGAAGACCGCCACGACCATGGCATATCTGACCCGTGAGGACATCCCCTTCCACTACGCGCTCGCCGATGCCTTCACCCTCTGCGACGCGTACCACTGCTCCGTCATCGGTTCCACTGACCCGAACCGCTACTACCTGTGGACGGGCCACACCGGCAACGACGGCACCGGAGGCGGCCCGGTCCTCAACAACGCCGAGGCCGGATACGGCTGGACCACGTATCCCGAGCGCCTGGAGGACGCCGGAATCTCCTGGAGGATCTACCAGGACACCGGTGACGGTCTGGACGCCGCGGGGTCCTGGGGCTGGATCGAGGACGCCTACCGCGGCAACTACGGCGACAACTCCCTGCTGTACTTCCACACGTACCGCAACGCACGGCCCGGTGACCCGCTGTACGACAAGGCACGCACCGGCACCGACGCCAGGAACGGCGACGGGTACTTCGACGTCCTGCGCGCCGACGTCCAGGCGGGCCGACTGCCCGAGGTCTCCTGGATCGCGGCCCCCGAGGCCTTCTCCGAGCACTCCAACTGGCCGTCCAACTACGGCGCCTGGTACATCTCGCAGGTCCTGGACGCGCTGACCTCGAACCCCGACGTATGGGCGCGTACCGCCCTGTTCATCACCTACGACGAGAACGACGGCTTCTTCGACCACGTCGTGCCGCCGTACGCGCCCGCCGGTCCCGGCCAGGGACTGTCCACCACCCCGACGGCGCTCGACCACTACCCCGGCGGCTCCGGTTTCACCGCCGGACCGTACGGGCTCGGCCCCCGGGTGCCGATGATGGTCGTCTCCCCCTGGAGCACCGGCGGCTTCACCTGCTCCGAGACCTTCGACCACACCTCCGTCATCCGCTTCATGGAGCGCCGCTTCGGGGTGCGCGAGCCCAACATCTCCCCCTGGCGGCGTGCCGTCTGCGGCGATCTGACATCCGCCTTCGACTTCGCTCGTACGGAAACCGGCCCGGCCGAACTACCCCCGACCGACGCCTACTTCCCACCCGACCGCGAGCGCCACTCCGACTACCGCCCCACCGCTCCGGCCGTCGGCACCATGCCCCGCCAGGAGCGGGGCAGCAAGCCCACCCGTCCGCTGAGGTACGCGCCGTACGTGGACGGTGCCGCGGACACCGCCGCGGGCACATACCGGCTCACCTTCAGCGGCGGGCCGGCCGCAGGCGCCCAGTTCCACGTCACCTCCGCCAACCGCACCGACGCGCCCTGGACGTACACCGCCGAAGCCGGGAAGTCGGTCGCCGACAGGTGGAACACGCGCTACTCGAAGGGCGTCACGGACCTGACCGTGCACGGCCCGAACGGCTTCCTGCGCCGCTTCCGCAACCCCGGCAGGAGCGCGGGGCCCGAGGTGACCGCCCGGCACGACACCACCGGCAACCTCGAACTGACCCTCGCCAACTCCGCTGCCTCGGACGCCCGCCTGACGATCACCAACGCCTACGACGGCGCCTCGCGCACCCTCACGGTGCGCGCGGGCACGACCGTGCGGCACAGTGTCGATCTGACCCGCTGCCGCAACTGGTACGACGTGACGGTCACCGCCGCGGGTCAGGCCGACTTCCTGCGCCGCCTCGCGGGCCATGTCGAGACCGGCTCGGCGGGGCTCTCGGACCCCGGCATCCTCACTGTCTGAGCCACTGCCTCAATCAGTGGGTGCACCAGTGCCCGGCCTACCGCCTGATCCGGCCAACCGGCCGGCACCTCAAGCGCCGCTCCGGCATCGCCGTATGCACCGGAGCGGCGCGCAAGACGTGACCACGGCATTCCGCTTGCGGTTGGCCTGTTCGCACCGGTGACACCCGCTGGGCCAGCCGCTTATCTAAGGCGTGCGCGCAGCGGATCACCAGAACCTCACCGGCGCGCACCGACCATCAGAGAGCGCGCCCCCGGGCGCCGTACCGGGGGGTGACGGAACAGTGCGGGTCACGCGGGAGAGAAGCACGGCGGAAGGCAGCGGCACGCAACCGCCGGGCGAGGCGACGTATCTGGTGCTGGGGCCGCTGGAGGTCCGGCGTGCGGGGAGGCTCTGCACGCCTTCCGCCCTCAAGCAGCGGGCTCTGCTCATCCTCCTCCTGCTGCACGCCAACCGGCCGTTCCCGATGTACACGCTGATCGACGAGCTCTGGGGCGGAAGTCCGCCCCGGTCCGCGGTGTCGGCCCTGCAGATGTACGTGTCGGGACTGCGCAGGACGCTGGAACCGGGCCACAGCCGCGGGGGCCACGACGCCCGCACGCATCCCCTGTTACGTACCTCCGGCTCCGGCTATCTGCTCCAGGTGCGCCCAGGCGAACTGGATCTGGACCGCTTCCGCGGGTCGGCCGCACTTGGACACGAGCTGATGGCCGCGCGGGACTGCGCTGCCGCCGCCGATGCGTTCCGCCAGGCGCTGTCGCTGTGGCGGGGCACCCCACTGGGCGACCTCGGGCAGAGCTGTCTGCCCGACCACTACGCGGTGCGGCTCGAAGAGGAGCGGCTGGCCCTGGTCCACGACAGGATCGCCGCGGACATCTGCCGTGGCCGGGCCCGCGAGGTGGTCGGTGAGCTGGCGGAGCTGTGCGCCCGCCATCCGCTGCGCGAGGGCTTCCACGAGCAGCTCATGGTGGCCCTGGCCGAGACAGGCCGACGGGCGGAGGCCCTGGACACCTATGCCCGGGCCCGGCGCACCGTGGTGGAGAACACCGGCATCGAGCCCGGACCCGGCCTGCGTGGCACCCAGCAGGCGCTACTCAGTGGCAACCGTCCGGGAAACGCCGGTCACGAGCGATGCCGCCCCGCCGGGGCGGTCCAGGCATGAAGGGAGGGAGCCACCGCCCTGCGCGGCGGTGACCCCCTCCGGACCCGGAACTACGCGTGTGTGCGGGCGGCCGCGCGCAGGCACGACTCCCTGTGGCCGCGTGCGTCGGCGTCGTCTGTGACGGCGAGCACCGCGTCGAAGTCGGCCACCGCCTCGCTGAATCTGCCAGCCGCTTCGCGGACCACCCCCCGGTTGAAGCGGAACTCCGGTCGGTCGCCCAGTTCCACCGCCCGGTCGAAGCCGGCCAGCGCGGCCGTCAGGTCACCTTCCGTGTAGGCGAGTTCAGCGCGCACCGCCCAGGCCTCCGCGAGCTCCGGGTCGCTGCGGAGCGCTGCCGTCAGCGCCTCGCGTGCTTCGGCCGCGCGCCCCGCCTCGCTCAGGAGCCGGCCACGCAGGCAGAGCAGATGGGCGTGTTCGGGATCCTGGCGCAGCCCGGCGTCCGCGCTCTCCAGCGCCGCCTCGGCGTCCCCGAGGTCGGCCAGCAGACCGGCGCGGGCGAGCAGTGCCTCGAGATGGTCCGGCTCCAGTTCCAGGGTGCGGTCGAAGTCCGCCAGCGCGCCTTCGGCGTCGCCGATTTCGAGCCGGGCGTCGCCACGGTTGTAGTACGCCTCCGGGAAGGGCGGTTCGAGGGCGAGCGCACGCTCGTAGTCGGCGATGGACTCCGCGATCCGGCCGAGTTTCCGCAGGATGCTGCCACGGTTGAAGTGGTGGTCGGCGAAGTCGCTGTCGACGTCGATGATCCCGGCGTAGTCCGCGAGTGCCTCTTCCAGCCGACCGCTCATCCCGTTCACCTGTGCTCGGTTGTAGCGCAGTCCGACGCGGTGCCAGGTGCGCTCGCCGATGCCCAGTTCGCGGTCCAGCCGTGCCATGCCCTCGTCCAGCAGCCGCAGTGCCTCGTCGGTCCGCCCGGCCCTGACCTCCACGAGAGCGAGGCCGTTGCGGTTGAACACCGAGTAGAAGGCACGCTCCTTCGGGTCGGGCAGCAGGTCCGAGATCGCGATGGCCTGGTTGACCCAGGCCCTGGCCCGGCGCTCGTCGCGCAGTTCCGGTGGGAAGTGGCGGGCGTAGAGCATCCCGGTCTCGTAGGCCAGGCTCATGTGGTGCATCGGCGTGGTGGTCTCGGTGCGCGCCTGATCCTGCACCGCGGCCGACTCCTCGGGGCGGCCCGCAGCGGCCAGGCACACGCCCGTCTCCCGGGTGAAGGTCCACCACAGGTCGGGGCGTTCGGCGGGGTCCACGCGCTGCCGGCCGTCGTCACCCATCTCCGCCGCGATGTGGTAGAAGCCCAGGTACTTGCAGCGGGCCTGGGCCCGGCGCAGGGCGTCGAGACCCGCGCCGCCGGGGTCGCTGCCGCGCAGCAGGTGGTACGGCAGGGCGCCGAGCGCCAGTGACGGTTCCGCTTCCGCCCGCGCGGCCAGGTCCTCGGCCCTGCGGTCGTGCAGGGCGGTGCGCTCCTCGGGGGCGAGACCTCCGTACGCGGCGATCAGCACGGGGTCGTCGTCGACACAGTCGCCCTCGACATAGCGGGCGGCGGCCTTCAGTGTGTCCTCCGGTCCGGCACTCTCCTTCTGCGGGCCCGTGCCGTGTGCCGGCAGGAAGATCCGGGTGGTGTGCGCGGTCAGTTCGGCGGGCAGCGAGACCGAGAGCATCCCCGGCGGATCGACCAGGGCGTCGGTGTCCGTGCACACGACGAGCGTGAGCAGTTCGGCGGGGATCCGACGCAGCGCCGCTGACAGGAACTCGCGGTCCGTGACATCGGCGTGCTGGACGTTCTCCACGACCAGGGTACGCGGGTTCCCGTCGCCGTCGGGCAGAGCGGCCAGCAGGAAGTCGACCAGGCCGTGTGCGACTCGCAGCGAGTGCAGCCGGGCGGGGTAGCGGCTGGCCTCCCCCGGTGCCTTGGCGTTCTGCTCCAGGACTCTCACGATCGGAGGCACGAGTGGCGTCAGCTCCGGTGTGCTTTCCTGGAGCTCGATGTAGTGACGGGCGGCGAGCTCAGGGTTTCGTCGCAGCGCCCGCGGGGCCACGAGCCGCAGCAGCTCGCCTGCCGCCGTATAGGGACCGCGAAGCCGCCGGTGCGCGTCCACCACCACGATCGGGGAGCGCGTTTCGAGTCCGGCCCGCAGCCGGTCGCGCTGATGGCTCGGAGACGCCGAGATCCAGTAGTGGCCGGTCATGAACCTGCCTTTCGCAGAGGGCTGTCGGGGCAGCCGTATCAGGCGATGACGTGGTGGGTGCGGGAGCGCCGGGAGCGCGTGCGTTCCCTGGCGGCGATCCAGATGGTGAGGGCCAGCTGTCCGAAGGTCAGCAGCAGGAAGACCGAGGAGTCGACGAGTCCGACCCATCCGGCGTGGCCGCCTGAGCCGTAGCGGTCCACCGCTCCCGACACCATGCGGACCAGCACGGGGGCGAGCGCCAGCACGAAGGTGCCCAGGCTGACCGTGTAGCCGACGACGATCAGCCACGAGTACCACCGTGCCGCCCGGCGGTCCACCGGATGCCAAGGGGACTCGTCCGCCAGCTTGTCCGTTCGTCCGAGCAGGCGCAGGAGGCGGTTGCGCAGCAGGCGGATGGACGTGGTGTGCAGGTCCACGCAGCCGAGCATCGTGGTGATCAGCACATAGACGTCGGTGCGCAGATAGAGGAAGAACTGCCAGAGCAGGCGCAGCAGCGCCGCGAAGGCGAGGCCCAGGCACACCCGGCTGGTGAGGCTCAGCGCACCGTCCGGTGCACGGGCCGTGTCCGCCACGGCGATCAGCAGCCCGAGCAGTACGCAGTCGGCGACCATGCCGGCGACGATCGGCAGATAGCGCTTCCTGCGTTCGACGGCGACCAGGCCGTCCAGCGCGGTCTCCACCACCAGGAAGTAGAAACGGTACGACATCCGGGTGCGCGAGCGGACGCCCAGGCGCCGTGCGGCCAGAGCATGGAAGGCCTCGTGGATCGCGATGAGCGGAACGGCGGCGACCAGCAGCACGATGCTGATCACCGCGTAGTAGTCGCTGAACAGCAGGTCCTGGGGCGTGGGGACGAGATCGGGGGACATGACCATCCGCAGCACGGCCCAGAGCACGATCGCCGCGTAGCAGATCCATGCGAACGGCGAGAACAGCGCCCGGCCCAGCCGCTGCCAGCGCACCGGCTCCACCGCGCCCGGCTTCTCGTCCGCTCCCCTGATGAAACCCAACTCGCGCAGGGCGTCGATGACATCCTCCACGTCGGCCCGCTCGCCGTACTCCGCCGCGTACCAGTCGGAGGCCTGCGCCGGGGTGGCACCCCGCGCCAGGCGGCGTACGAGCTGTGCTCCGTCGGGCGGGAAGATCGCGTAGGAGTCGGTGTCGGGACGCCCGATGGTGACCTCCTCGCCGTCATCCAGGTAGACCAGCGGATGGAGCGCCAGCGGGGTGTCGGCACTGCCGCGGATGCCGTGCTCCGCCATGGAGTTCTCCTCAGGCTTCGGGTACGGCGGCGCCGTCGTGTCCTGCATGCCCGAGTCGTGCGGGCGGTGCGTTCGGACACGACGGCGCCGGGGCCCGGTGCACCGGTGCACCGGTGCCCGCAACCCAGCTGATCGGTGATCAGTTGGGGTTCGTGTACACGCTGCAAGCCGAGGACGTCAGACGGACCGGACCGGCCTTGCGAATCTGGATCTTCTTCATGAGGGCACCTCCTTCACTCCAGCGGGAACTTCGGGCGTCACTCATCCTGGAGATCGCCGCCATAGTTTCTCCATAACTCCGCCAAACCCCCTTCACGCACGGAAAAGCACGCGGCACCGGTCCCCGCGCGGTGCGGGGCCGGTGCCGCGTGCTCAGTGAGTGCGTGGCGTCCGCGCTAGGAAACGTCCCGGACCGTGCCGGCAATCACCGGTCCCTTCACCGGTTCCCACGACTGGTCCCAGGTGACCAGCTGGGCCCGCAGGGACTCCGCCGGCTCGCGCACGCCGTCCGCGAGGGTCGGCACCTTCACCTCTGCGCTCAGTCTGCCTGCGTCCACGCTCACCGGCAGCGACGCGGTGGCATCCGACATCGCGGACAGGGGACGGGACGGCTGCGGGCTGATGCCGAGCGTGTCCTGGAGCCAGCGCGGGTCGACGTCCGTCGTGGACAGCTCCGTACCGCTGGTCACCGGGAGCAGGGAGAACTCGCCCATGATGTCGGCGTCGGCCGCCTTCGACAGCGAGACCCGCCAGGTCAGGGTCCTGCCCTCGGTGACATCGGCCGCGACCGGCTTCACCGTGATCTTGGGCATCGGATCGTCGTTCCGCGCGGTGACACCGCCCCGGTACGAGCCGACCACCGCGCCGTGCACCGACTTCACCAGCATGTCCTGCATGAGGTCGTAGCCGTAGCGGGTGTTGCCGCGCACCGTGAACGGCACGCCGATGTCCTGGCTACCGGGTCGCACCGTCACCGTGCGGTAGGTGAACTCGCCGGTGTCCGGCTTGGGGACGAACACCCGGATCCGGCCGCTGCCCTGCCCGGAGACCCGGACCGGGACACGGTAGGTGCGCTCTCCGGAGTCGCCCTCCTTGACGGTGAGCCGGCCGATGTCCACGCGCGGCATCTCGGTGGCGCGGACCGCGGGTGTTCCGGGTCGCCACCCCCAGGCGTCGATCAGCCAGGCCTGGCCGGAGCGGCTGTGGGGCTTCAGTTCGAGTGCCTTGATGTGCTTGAGGTCCAGCCGGGCCTTCGACGCGGCGGCCAGCGGTACGCGGATCTCGCGCCCCCAGTAGGAGGTCGTCCGCTCGCTGCCCGGCAGACCGTCGATCCGTGACCGGCCGAGGTTCGCGCGCCGGCCGTCGCTGTCGACCACGGCCACGTCCAGCTGGGTGCCGCTGCTGTTGGGCGGCACCATCACGCGCAGGGCAAGTGCGTCGGCGCCCACCAGGGAGACCGGGCGGGCGGGCCGCACGGCCGCCGTGGCACCGGGGTTGGACCAGCGGATGGCGACTGCCTCCCGGCCGGGCTCCGACGGCACCTCCCAGGACGCGAAGTGCGGCGACCCGCCGCTCGCGGTGGCCGGCAGGCAGCCCTTGGCGGCGGCAGAACCGGTCGGTGTGCACAGCCGCCCGGAGCCGGTGACGGTCGTCGTCGGGCCGGGCAGGAAGGCCGTGGTCCGATTGCCGCCGACGGCGTGGGTGAGCACCCGGGCGGAGCCGGCGGACGGCGCGCGGCGGACGGAGCCGTCCAGGAGCGGACGCACCTTGTCGTCGCCCGCGACGAAGAGCCGGGCCGCGGCGGCGACGTAGGTGGCGCCCGCGGCCTGCTGCTGGGTGGCTGTCAGACGGGTCTTCGTGCCCGGAGCACACACCGGGTCGGGTGTGTCGCCGCCGTACCCGAAGTCGTCGTCGGCCGGTGCCTGTGCCTGGCCGGGGGTCCACTCGCTGTTGAAGTAGTTGTGGTTGGCGCCGACCATGTACACGGCGCTGTGGAGTGCGCTGCCGTTGCTGACGCCGCGGGTGCCGTCGACGTAGATCTCGCCCTGGAGGTCCGAGACATCGCCGTCACAGCCCGGCAGGATGGTTGTGGAGGGCACGTCGGCGGCCGGGTTCTGCCCGAAGACGGTGGGGCCTATCAGCACGTTGCCCCTGATCTTCCAGCGCACCGGGCCCTTGTGCCCGTCCTGGTCCGCGGGCGGCCGGGAAAGGCTGTCGAGCGCGGCGCGGTTGACGCCTTCGCCGCCCCGGGAGTGGCCGACCAGCAGCACGCGGGACAGGTCGGGAGGTGCCACGGCGCGGGCGGCGGCCGGCGCGCCTGACCGGTTGGCAGCCCAGTCGGCCCAGCGGGCCAGGTGCAGTCGTACCAGGGAGGAACGGGCCTGCGCCCCTCCGTCTTCGGCGAGGTGGTCCTGCCCGTTGATGCCGTTGGCGGAGATGGAGAGCGTCACATACCCCTGGGAGGCCAGCAGTTTCTGGGCCCGCAGATAGCCCTGGTGGCTGGGTATCGGCTTGGTGCCGTCCGTGCAGGGCCAGCCGCCGGTCGCCTCACCCCTGGTGGTGTAGCAGGTGGCGTGGCGACCGTGCAGGAACAGCGCCACGGGGCGCTTTCCGGGGGCGTCGGCTGGTCCTACCACCGTGGCGCGCATCTCCACCGGTTCGGGGAAGCCGGGCAGCCGCACGGACTTCAGCGCGTATTCGCCACGTGCGGCGCGGTAGGGTCCCGGCACTCCGGGATCCACGGCGTTCGCGGCGGGCTCGGACTCCCGCGGCGCGGGCGCGGCCGGCGCGGGAAGCCGTCTGGAGGGCGCGCCGGCGGCGGTGCCCGCGGCGTCCAGCCGGCGCCCGCCCGCCAGCACGCGCAGCTCGGCGTCCGGACCGATCCGGGCGCCGTCGAGCCTCAGCCGGAACGAGCGCCCGTCCCGTGCCGGCACCGGTGCGCCGAGCAGCCGGTCCCCGGCGTAGAACTCGATCCGCGCGTCGCCCATGGGGACCCGGTCGGGCGAGTGCCAGACCAGCTGCCTGTCCGTACCCGTGCCGGTGAACCGCCATCCCTTGGGCAGGTTCTCGTCGGCCCACCCCGGTGGCGCCTCCGCCCGGGAGCCGGCGAGCGTCTGCGCCTGCGCCGGCACCCCAGCGGTGAGCGCGAGTATCGCGCCCGCCGCGGCCACCACGCGTACGACACGTATCACAGTGGTCTTCCTCATCATCGGTTTCGTCGGGGCACCTCAGGGGGTTCCTGGGGCCTCCTTCGTTCCCGGAGGACGACAACTGTTCGATACGGGTTGCCTGTTGAGGGGCATGTTGTCGCAAAAGCGACTTCGGTCCGTCCGGACCCGGCAGACGACGCAGCCCGTCACGGCCATCCCCCTGCACCGGCTCCGCGTCCCGCAGACACCGGTACACACCGCGAGCACCTCAGTCGGCACCGACCGTGACCGTGCATAATCACAGAGAGACGGTTGCCGTGTCATCGCTGGCGGCCGGCGCCCGTACGGACGACTCGCCGCAGGCGTTTCGTGGGGTTATCACCCGTTTGGGTGGTGCATCCCTGGGCGCGGTCGTACCGTCGAGTCAGGAGCAAGCGCGATCCTGGAACAAGCGCTGGAGTCCGCCGCCCATCGGGAGCCGCAATGGTGAATCACAAGCTCGCGACATCACTCATGCTGTGTGCCGCCGCGGTACTCACGGCAGTGGTACCGGCATCGGCTTCCACGACTGCGCCAACGGCCTCGCCCCTGGTGGCCGTCGACTGCTCCTCCAACCCGCAGACCCGTCCCGGCGACTTCCTGCTCGCCTGCGGGGACGGCAACAACCGGCTCGTCGATCTGAAGTGGGCCACCTGGGGACCGGACTCCGCCGTCGGCAGCGGGATCGACATGGTGAACGACTGTCAGCCCTATTGCGCGGCGGGCAAATTCCGCGCCTATCCCGTGACCGTGAAACTCGACCGGCCGGAGACCTGGCAGAAGCATCCCGAGCTGAAGCACTTCACCCGGATGCAGCTCACCTACACCGGTGACCGCCCCGCGCACACACAGCAGGAAATGACCTACACCCTCTGGGACTGAACGAAGACCGCGCACACCGCGCCACGGCCCGTCACTCGCAGACGAAGTGACGGGCCGTGACATGTGCGCGAGGCCCCCGGTGACGCGGTTACCAGCGGTACCAGCGCCCTCGTGCGCCACCGGAGCCCGCCGGACGCACCACGAAACCCAGCAGCCACAGCACAAGGACTATGGCGGCTATCCACCACAGAGCCTGGACGGCGAAGCCCGCACCGAAGAGCAGCACGGCCAGGATCAGAACGAGCAGCAGGGGAACCATATTCATGCACCTCCGGACCTCCGCTTGCCCCCGACCCGGAGTCTCACACTCCATCAGCCATGGGTCTCGTCGCGCCATGAGCGGGGCCGGACACCCCGCATGAAGATTTCTCCTATATTGGAAATATACTGAATTACACTCCAGACTGTGCACAGACATTCCATATGCGGCAGAAGGGTCCTCGGATGAAGGTCAGTCCGGGTCGCGCTGTCGCCGCAGCGGTGGCCCTGTCCGTACTCCCCGCGCTCGCCGCCTGCGGGTCAAGCCGCGACGACAGCACCGGCACACCCGCTGACACGACCGGCAAGGGCGGCTTCACGATCGGGGCGCTCTTCCCGGACACCCACACAGCCCGCTGGGCGACCAAGGACAAGCCCCTGATCGAGCGCAGGGTCAAGGATCTGTGCCCCGACTGCCGGGTGATCAGCGCCCAAGCCTCCGCGGACGTGGCCACCCAGCAGCAGCAGATGGAATCCATGATCGCGAACGGCGCCAAGGTCCTGATCCTCGACCCGGTGGACGACAAGGCCCTGCGCTCCTCGATCGCCAGAGCCCGTGACGCGCATGTGCCCGTGGTCTCCTACGACCGCCTCGCCGAGGGCCCCATCGCGGCCTACTCCAGCTACGACTCGAAGGAGATCGGCCGGATCCAGGCCCAGCAGCTGCTGAAGGCGATGGGGCCGAAAGCCGACGGCGGCCAGATCGTGATGATGAACGGCGATCCGACCGACCCCAACACCAGGGACCTGATGGACGGGTCCCTCTCCGTCCTCAAGGGCAAGGTCGAGATCGGCAGGTCGTACTACACCGCCGGCTGGATCCCGGAGAACGCGTACAAGAACATGTCGGCCGCCATCTCCGAGCTCGGCCCCGGCAACATCGACGGAGTGCTGTCGGCCAACGACGGGATCGCGGGAAGCAGCATCGCCGCGCTCAAGGCCGCCGACGTATCGCCGCTGCCGCCCGTCACCGGCCAGGACGCGGACCTCGCGGCCGTCCGGCGGGTCGTCAAGGGCGAGCAGTACGTCACCGTGTACAAGTCCTTCGAGGCTGAGGCCGACGCCGCAGCCAGGATGGCCATCGCACTGGGCCGCGGAGACAAGCTCGACGACGTCGCCAAGGACCGCGTCAGCAATGACACCGACGAGGACATCCCGGCCGTGCTGGGCCCGCTCACCCCCGTGACGGCCGAGACGGTCAAGGACACGGTCGTCAAGAACGGTCTGTACACGGTCGACCAGATCTGCACTGCCGCGATCCGTGCCGCCTGCCGCGAGGCCGGGCTCACCGGGTGACGACCCCGCGCGGGCCGGGGCGAAGGAGGTGTGCGACATGTGGAGCACTCCCCTGCTGGCGCTGCGCGGGATCTGCAAGCGGTACGGCGCCGTCTCGGCGCTCACGGACGTCGAGCTGGAGATCCACGCCGGCGAGGTCGTCGCGCTGGTCGGCGACAACGGCGCGGGAAAGTCCACCCTCGTCAAGGTGATCACCGGCGCCGAGCCCGCCGACGAGGGAACGATCGAGTGGGACGGCCGCCCCGTAAGGATCGCCAGGCCCCGCGACGCCCAGAGCCTGGGCATCGCCAGCGTCTACCAGGACCTCGCCCTGTGCGAAACCCTGGATGTCGTCGGCAACCTCTTCCTCGGCCATGAGATCGGCGGGACCGGCATCCTCGACGAGGTGTCCATGGAGCGCCGGGCCTGCGAGCTCGAGCTGCTGGACACCCTGTCCATCGGGATCCCCAGCGTGCGCGTACCGGTGGCCTCCCTGTCCGCCGGACAGCGCAAGACCGTCGCCATCGCACGCGCCCTCATCAGTGAACCCAGGCTGCTCGTCCTGGACGAGCCCACGGCCTCGCTGGGCGTCCAGCAGTCCGCCCACTTCCTCGATCTCATCGACCGGCTGCGGGAGCGCGGGATCGGCGTGCTGCTCGTCAGCCACAACCTGGGCGATGTCAAGGCCGTCGCCGATCAGGTCGCGGTGCTCCACCTCGGTCGCAACAATGGATTTCTGAGCGTGCCGACCACGTCCCAGGAACAGATCGTCTCCTGCATCACCGGCGCCACCAACAACGCCGTCACTCACCGCGATGCCCGGGCGTGGGAAGGAGGCCGGTGAAGAGGTCAGAACCCACCGGGCGCACCGGCTCCGCCAGGCCCGGCTCCGCACCCGCCGACACGCGCCGTACAGCGGACGACGGAGACTTCCGGAGCTACCTCGCACACTTCGCCCGCAAGCTGCGCAGCGGAGAACTGGGAGCGCTCCCCGGTATCGCCGGTGTGATCCTGCTCTGGATCATCTTCCAGAGCCTTCAGCCGCAGTTCCTGTCGCCGCGCAACCTGTCCAATCTCAGCGTGGACATCGTCGGCACGGGCATGATCGCGCTGGGCATCGTCTTCGTGCTGCTGCTCGGTGAGGTGGACCTGTCGGTCGGCTCGGTCAGCGGGCTCACCGCGGCCGTGTTCGCCGTCCTGAACGTCCACCAGGGCCTTCCGGAGTGGCTGGCGATTCTCGCGGCCCTGGTGGTCGGGGCGGCGATCGGCGCGTTCCAGGGGTTCTTCGCGGCCAGGATCGGCGTGCCGGCGTTCGTCGTCACCTTGGCGGGGCTGCTGGCCTGGAACGGGCTGATGCTGTACACCCTCGGCGCGAGCGGCACCATCAACCTCCCGGATGAGGGCCTGGTCCACGCGCTGACCAGCTACTACTTCCACGATCCGGCGGTCGCCTACGGGCTCGCGGCACTCACCGTGGCGGCGTTCCTCCTCGCGTCCTACCGGGGCGCACGCCGCCGCAGGGCCGTGGGCGTGCTGTCCCGGCCGGTCATCGTGATCGTCGTGCGGACCACGGCCGTGGCCCTGGTGGCGTTCGGCGCTGCCTACGTGCTGAACCGCTTCGAGGGCCTGCCGCTCGCCCTGCTGGTGTTCCTCGTCTTCGTCGTCGGCCTCGACTTCGTGCTCCGCCGTACGTTCTACGGGCGGCGGATCGTGTCGATCGGCGGCGGAGCCGAGGCGGCCCGCCGCGCCGGGCTGAATGTGGTGTGGCTGCGGATCTCGGCCTTCATGGTGTCCGGCACGCTGGCCGCCGTCGGCGGGCTGTTCCTTGCCTCCCGGGTCGCCGCGGTGGGCCAGACCTCGGGCTCCAGCATCCTGCTGATCAACGCCATCGCCGCGGCTGTGATCGGTGGCGTCAGCCTGTTCGGCGGCCGCGGCACCACCTGGTCCGTGCTGCTGGGCATGCTCGTCATCCAGTCGATCGCGTCGGGCATGGTCCTCGCCGGTATCCCGACACCGATGCAGTACGTGATCACGGGCGGTGTGCTGCTCGCCGCCGTGACCCTCGACTCGCTGTCGCGGCACTCGCAGAAGGCCCACGGCAGGGGCTGACCGTGCGGCGGCGCGGTCAGGCTCCGGCCGTGGGCTCCTGGCCTCAGAAGGCGCAGGTGGGCACCCCCTCCAGCCATGCGGGGCCACTGATGTAGATGTTGCTGACCCAGGCCGCGTAGTCGGGCAGGTAGGACCATGCGTCGTTGGTGTAGCCGTCGGCGGTGACCAGCTCCGCGTGCTTCTGGCACTCGACGCGGATCGTGGTCGGGCCGGGGAAGGCGTAGACACGCGCAGCCCTGGTCGACGGGGCGGCCTTGGTCCACACACCGGTGCCCCAGGTCTGGAAGACTTGGCCGGTCACCGGGCCGGGGTCGATGCGGACCGCCCCGTAGTACGCACCGGTGAGCCGGACATCGCTGACCGTGAGTTTGGTGCCGGACTGCCTGGCCTCCACCATCCGGCCCGCGCCGAGGTAGATGGCGATGTGATTCAGGTGCTGTGAGGTGCCCCAGACCAGCAGGTCGCCGGGAAGCAGCGGGGCGAGACCATCAGCGGCGCTGAAACGGCCGGCCGCGCGGTGTGTGTAGTACTGCGCGCTGGCCACCCCGTCGAGCAGGTCCTCGCCGGTGGCCTCGGCATAGGCGTAGCGGACCAGACCCGAGCAGTCGAACCCGAGCCGCTCAGGGTCGTGTTCGCTCGCCGGGTCGGTGGGGTCCACCTGCCCGTAGGTGGGTCCGGGACGCGCACCGTGACCCCCGCCCCACGTGTACCAGACGCCCGCGGCCACCTGCCGGCAGGCGGTGGAGATCGCCCGTTCGGCGGCGTCGGAGGCGCCGGGAGCCAGGGCGCGGCAGTCGCCGTCCTGTGCCCCGGACTGAACGGCTTTCGGCGGATGAGCGGCTGCGGCAGTCGCGGGTGACGACGCCCAGCAGAGGACGGAGGCCAGTAGTCCGATGAGTGCGCTGGTGAGACTGGTACGACGATCCATGGAACATGCCCCGTTCTGTTGTGCCCGTGTGCCCTTGTGTCGTGCGATGTCAGCGCAGGGACCGGCCCGGACCGGTTCGGAGGGTCAGGACCGGTTCCCTGCGCAGCCAACAGCCTGCGGACCGCGACGACACCGGGTCGAGAGCGCCGCGCCGCCCTACGCGATCGGGCAACGGGAAACCTCCGGGAAACCCCCACCGGGCACGGCGCTTCCGGTGGCCCCGAAGGATCGGTGAACGAGCGGACCACCGGGCCGGCAGCCGCGCCGCCCGGCACTCATCGCGGCCATGCCGGGTGTCTGCCGCCGTCCGGTCAGCCACGCGGTGACGGACTCCGCTCGCCGCCGGACGCGAGGGACACCGGACTGCCGCTCAGCAGGACCTCCCGTTCCTTCGGGGCGAGCCTTTCGCGCAGCCGGCGGATCTCCGCCAGCCGGGCCCCGACGTCCAGGTTCCAGAGCCGTACGGTGCCGTCGTTGCTGCTGCTGGCGACCGTCCGCCCGTCGGGCGCGAAGTCGACGTCCCACACCGCGTTCGTATGGCCCGTCAGGGCCGCCCGGAGCCGGCGTCCGGCCACGTCCCACAACCGGACCGTGCGGTCGTTGCCGCTGCTCGCCAGAGTGCGGCCGTCGGGAGAGAACGCGATGCCCCGAACGGAACCCGTGTGGCCGGTGAGCGCCGCGAGGAAGCGCTGCCCGCGGGTGTCCCACAGGCGCACGGTGCCGTCGTTGCCACTGCTCGCCACGGTCCGCCCGTCCGGGCTGAAGGCCACGCCCCGCACCGCGCCGGTGTGGCCGGTGAGGGTGGCGAGTGGTCTGCGTGCCGGGACGTCCCACAGACGTACGGTCAGGTCGTCACCCGCGCTTGCCAGAGTGCGGCCATCGGGGCTGAACGCCACGTCGTTGGCGAAGTCGGTGTGACCGGTGAGGCAGGCGAGCAGACGGCGTCCTGCCACGTCCCACAGCCGGATCATGCGGTCGGAGCCCGCGGAGGCGAGGATGCGGCCGTCCGGCGAGAACGCCACCGCGAACACGTCGCCTTCCAGGCCGTCGGAGCCCGCGTCCAGTGTGGCGAGGGCGCTGCGTCTCCCGATGTCCCACAGCCGGATCGTGCCGTCGGAACCCGCGGAGGCGAGCGTGTGGCCGTCCGGCGAGAACGCCACCGCGAGCACCGTCTCGCGGTGCCCGTTGAACGTAGCCAGGACACGGCCGGCCCTCACGTCCCACAGGCGTACGGTGTGGTCCGCGTCGGCCGTGGCCAGCATCCTCCCGTCCGGGCTGTACGCGGCCTGCCAGATCTCGGTGAACGGACGTGCCGTCAGAGCCGAGGTCCGCAGGTCCCAGAGCACCACGGACTGGTCGAAGCCCGCGGTGGCGAGGGTCGTGCCACGGGAGTCGACGGCCACACCCATCACATAGTCGGTGTGACCGGCGAGGGTCGCGGTGAGCCTGCCGCCGCGTACGTCCCAGAGTCTGGTCGTGCCGTCGCCTCCGGCGCTGACGACCGTGGTGCCGTCGGGCGTGTAGGCCACCGCGTTGACGTCGTCGCTGTGCCCGGTGAGGGTGGCCACCGGACGGCGCCGGGACACGTCCCACAGCCGCACGGTCCGGTCGACACCTCCGGTGGCCACCGTCCGCCCGTCGGGCGCGAACGCCGCGCCCAGCAACTCGCCCGTATGTCCCTTGAGCACGGCGAGGGAACGCGCCCCAGCCAGATCCCAGAGACGTACGGTCCGGTCGGAGCCCGCCGAGACCAGCGTCCGGCCGTCGGGCGCGTACGCCAGCGCGTTGACCGTCCCGGAGTGTCCGGTGAGCGCCGCGACGCGCCGGTGGCCCGGGGCGCTGTCCCACAGCCGGATCGTGCCGTCCTCATCCGCGGTGGCGATCGTACGGCCCCGGGGGTCGAAAGCCACGGCGCGGGCGCCCTTGGTGCGGATGTCGAGGCGCTCCTGCGCATGGTGGCCGGTGGTACCCCACAACTGCACCGGTCCGTCGGTGGAAGTCGCCGCGAGCGTACGGCCGTCGCGGCTGAAGGCGACCGACCGCACCCGTCCGGGCATGGTGAAGGCCGCGATCCTACGGTGGTCGGACGGCCGCCGCAGGGTCACTGAGCCATCTGAACTGGCGGTCGCCAGGGTCCCGTCGCCGGGCGCGAAGGCGACGGCGTTCACCGGTCCCCCGTGGCCCCCGAGTCTGGCGGCGAAGGGCTGGGACTGGGTGCTCAGCAGGGCTCCTCTGGCCTCCGTGGTCGCCGCTGCCCGATAGGCCTCGCCGGCGAGCAGCATCGAAGCCTCCGGCCGGCCGGAGGCGAGGAAGGTGGACTGCACGGCGAGGGCCCGTGAGCGCGCGACGCGTTCCTGGTCGAGTGCGGCTTCGCGCTGCTGGTACGCGAGGCCTCCGGCGGTCAGGGCCAGGATCAGCAGCACCACGAGGGTGACCGACATCCGCTGCCGCCGCCGCACCTGGCGCCGGGCCTGCTCCCCTCTCGCGTCCTCCTCGGCCTGGCCGGCGAGCAGGAACGCCTCCTCCCGGGGGCTGAGCCGGCTTCTGCCGTCCAGCTCCTCGGCCCAGGAGCGCACGGAGTCCAGCCGGGTGCCGCGGTAGAGCACGGACGGGTCGCGGCCCTCGCGCTCCCATTCGTCGGCGGCAAGGGCCAGTTGCTGGTGGATCAGCAGTCCCGCACGGTCGGCGTGGATCCAGCCGCGCAGCCGCGGCCAGGCGTGCAGCAGGGCCTCGTGGGTGATCTCGACGGTGTCGCTGCCCATCGTGATCAGCCGGGCGCGTACGAAGGTGTCGAGCGCCGCCGCCGCGCCGTCCGCGTCGGCGAGCTGCTCCATCAGGACCGTTCTGCTCATCCGGCGCCGGGTCGCCGCGGTACCGTCCGCGACATGGACCAGCCGTGCCAGGAGGCGGCGGATCGTCTTCTGTTCGGCCGGATAGAGCTGGGCGAAGGCGTCTTCCGCGGTGCGCGCGATGGCGCCCCGGATCCCCCCGGTGCGCTCGTAACCGGCGACGCTCAGCATGGCGCCTTCGCGCTGCTGCCACGTGGCCATCAGCGCGTGGGACACCAGAGGCAGCGCCCCGGAGGGCGTGACCTCGGACGCCGCCCCCGCGGCGGATGGTCCCGGGCCGTCGCGTAGTCCGGCGTCCCGCAGCAGCAGCTGGGCCAGTCCCGGTTCGAGAGTGACACCCGCGAGCTCCGCGGGACGCGTGATCGACTCCCGCAGTTCCGTCAAGGACATGGGGCGCAGCACGAACAGTCCGTCGGTGAAGGCGCGGGCCAGTTCGGGAAGCTCCAGGCAGTCACCGGAGAAGTCGGCGCGCACTCCGAGCACCACCACTGCCGGGTCGAGACCCGCCGCGTCCGGCCGGGATCCGGACACGGCGCAGAGTACCCGGACGAAGGCGTGCCGCTCCTCCGCGTCGGAGCAGAGCGTGAACAGCTCCTCGAACTGGTCGACGAGCAGCACCGGCCGGACCGGTGGAGACGGCCGGTGCTGCTCGGAGCGAGTCGCCGTGCCGGCCGACAGCGCCCGTACGGCCTCCAGCAGCCGCTCCGGACGCTCCCTCAGCTCCTTCACGGTGAGGCCGGGGTCGCTGCCCAGCGCCTTGGCGGTGCGGGTGAGCAACTCGTCCAGTGGACGCGCTGTCGGGGTGAACCGGACCACCGGCCAGGTCTCGGCGCCGGGCATGGGGAATCCCCCCGGGCGCCGGAGGGCCGGTACGAGACCGGCGTTGAGCAGGGATGACTTGCCCGCGCCCGAGGGGGCGACGAGCATCAGCGGTCCCTGCCCGATCCGCTCGAAGACCCGGTCGACCAGCGCGGAGGTCGCGCGCTCACGGCCGAAGAACCACTCGGACTCGCGAGGGGTGAAGGCGGGCAGACCGCGGTAGGGGCATGCGCCCTCGGACTGCGGTCCGGGCGCGGCGGAGCCGCCTGCGGGGCTGCCGGCGTGCGAGGACTGTTCCGGCAGCAGCGCCAACAGCTCACCGTCCGCCAGGAGTACCTGGTCACAGCGGCGCGCGACATCGATCGTCGCACGCTTCGCACCGGTCTCGATCTTGCTGAGATAGCCCTTGCTGTAGTGCGTCAGACGTGACAGATCGGACAGCGACAGGCCCCGTTCCTGCCGCAGCCGCCTCAGCTGGGCGGGGAAGTGCGGCCCGACCGGGCCGGTCGGCCCGATCCCTTCCGGCTGCTCGGACGGCTCGCCGGCCCCGTGTCCGTGCTGCTGCTCCCCCAATGGATCCCCCATGGCGATCTGCGCCCTGGTCAGAGGCGGCAAATGCCCACGTTAGTGCGGGGGCGGTGGGGAAAAGCAAACCTTTCCATTGGTATGACGAACGGTGTGGCGAAACGACTCGAAGGTGAAACCCGGAAACCGCGTCGGGGCCGCGGATGGACGGCCCCGACGCGGCGCTCCTGCTACGGCCGGTACAGCGTGACCGAGTTGATCGGTGTGAGGTCGGCGTAGACACCGTGCCCGGCGGCGATCCGACCGCCGCAGCCCGCACCGTTGGAACCGGTGCACAGGGCGGCGGTCGCGCCACCGGTCTGGTTGTTGAGGACCCAGTGGTTGCCGAACTGGTTGCTGAGGTTGTGGGCCCCGTAGCTCCAGAAGACATGGGTCGGCTTGACCGCCGGATTCTGGTTCTGCGGGTAGATGCAGACCGCGCCGTCCGGGCAGCCGGCCCAGTCGGCGGGCTTGGCCTCGGCCGGGCCGGTGAGCGCCATCACGGCCGCGGCGGCGGTCGCGAGTGCTGCGAAGGCGTGGAAGGTCTTGCGCATGATGTCCCCCTTGCGGGTCTTGCCGTGTGCTGACGTCCTCAGCCTTGCCCGGGTGGCTCCGGGGCGTCGACGGGTTTCCCGTTGCCCCTCTGGCGGGCCGGTGGGAAACCCGCTGCGAGCAGGCAGGAGACAGGATGAGAGGCAACGGGCCCCGGGCACCGCGACCGCGACCGCGACCGCGACCGACAAGGGACTACGACCGGCGGCGCGGCTTGCCTCGTCCTGCGCTCTTGTGGCCGCCGCCCCGCGAGCCCTTCCCGGACTTCCCCGGGGTGCCGGAGCGGCCGGACGGCTTGCCCGTGGACGTACCCGTCGGCTTCCTTGCGGCCTTCGACTTGGGCTGCGCCTCGGTCTGGGGGCGTCCCCGGGTGCTGTTGACGGTCCGTCCGCGGACGATGCCGATGAACTGCTCCACCAGATCCGTGGTGTCGTCCAGTGGCCAGGACAGCACGATGCCGGATTCCGGGGCGTCCGCGAGCGGGCGGTAGGTGAGGTCCCTGCGGTGGTGCAGCCGGGCGAGTGACTGCGGCACCACGAGCACGCCCACTCCGGCCGCCACGAGCTCGATGGCGTCCGCGGTCGTCGCGGGACGCTCGACGGCGGGCAGCCCCGGCAGACGCTCCCAGTCGAGCACGTCGTCAAGGGGATGCAGGACGATCTCCTCGGCGAGATCGGCGACCGTGACCTCGTCGACCGCCGCCACGATGTGGTCCTTGGGGACCACCACCACGGTCTTCTCGGTGTAGAGAGGGATCGCGCTGAGCTCAGTCCGGTCGACCGGCAGACGTACGAGACCCGCGTCCACGCCGCGCTCCCGCAGCACGTCGCCGGCCTCGGCAGCGGTTGTCGAGACGAGGTGCAGAGGGACGTCGGGCAGGCGCTCGTTCCAGATCCGCACCCACTTCGCGGGCGTCACTCCGGGGACGTAGGCAAGCCGGAACGAGGGAGGTACTTCCGAGCCAGTCACCCAGCCAGGCTACCGGCCTGGTCAGAGGTCGTGCACACGCTCGAATACCCTGGACGGTATGACATCGCACCAGAGCGCCCAGACAATGAAGCCCGCCACCGCGGCGAAGAAGCTGGGCGTGTACCTCGAGGCCACCCCCGCGGAGTTCCGTGACGGCACGGTCTCGCGTACCGAGCTGAACGCCCTCCAGGCCGATCCGCCCGAGTGGCTGCAGGAGCTGCGGCGCAGCGGTCCGCATCCACGCCCCGTCGTGGCGGCGAAGCTCGGCATCTCGATCTCCGGGCTCGCCCGCGGCGGCATCACGGAGCCGCTCACGACGGAGCAGATCGACGCGCTCAAGCAGGACGAGCCCGAGTGGCTGCGCAAGGAGCGGGCCACCCAGGCCGAGGTCCGCAAGGAGACCGCGCGCCTCAAGGCCAGGGACACGGCGCGCACCGAGCAGGAGGACTGACCTCCGGCCCTGTCCGGGCCCCGGCAGGGCCGTCAGGTGGCGGGAGCCTCCGCGAGGGCACGCAGCTCGTCGTGGATGCGGCGCGCATAGGCGTGGCGCGCGGTGCGGTCCTCGTCGGGCAGGCTGCTGATGCCGTCGAGCACATGAACGCCGAGCCAGACCCGGCCCGCTATGTGGGCCTGGGCCTCCCACCTTTCCTCCCGGGGCACATCCCTCAGCCGGGCTGCCGCGACGGCGGCCCGGCCGGCCTCGACCACGGCCTCGGCGAGCTGTCTGGTCGACGGCGTCAGGGCTCCTGAGGTGCTGGCGACGCCGGCCCGCTCCAGGGCGGACCGGTCGCTCAGCCACTGCTCCCGGTCGCGGGAGGGCCGCCGGGTGTCCAGTCTGCGCAGTGTCTCGTACGTCTCGCGGTCCATTCCGCAGGGGAAGAACCAGATCCCGTCATCTCTGCCCGGCATGCTCATGCCCGGGCCATACCCTTGGCGGACGGCCGTCAAAGCTGGGTCGCCTCAGTAGCCGGCGGGGGGCGTGGGCGCTGCCGCGAGATGGTCCTGGAGTTCCCGGTGCCGGAACTGGTACCCGGCCCCGGCCGTCCGCAGCAGGCCCAGCTGGTGGCAGGTGTGGAGGAAGCGGCCCAGGCGCCAGGGAAGCCTCCGGCGTGTACAGAGCAGCAGGGCGAGGTAGCGCAGGCTCGCCGCGCCCGCACGCCCTCTCGCCAGTGCCAGACAGGGACCGGCCGCCAGAGCCAGGGTGAAGCCGAGGGCAGCGGCAGGGGCGGCTCCGCGGCCCGGGGTGCGGGTGACCACAGCCGCCACATGGGCCGAGAGCCCGAAGGCGAGGGCGATGGCGGTGACCACGGCCGCGGCGACGGCGACGGCGCTGAGGGCGTCCCTGCGGACGAAGGAACGGGGATCGCCGGTCGGCTCGGTCACGGGCCGCCACAGCGCCCTGGCCACTCCGGCCATGGCACCGACCGTGACGGAAATCGAGATCATGACGAGGTAGACGTTCTTCAGCAGGTTGCCGATCCCCATGTCGACGGAGGGCAGGCCGAGCAGCGCCCTGAAGAACACGATCAGGCCGATGAAGAAGCCGAACACCGCGGTGAGCAGCAGGGTGGCGGCGGTACCGAGCCCGCCGCCGAGCGTCAGTCCGACGAAGGTCCCGCCGACGACCCATCCCAGTGCGCGGCGGCGCTGCGGCCAGGTCGTCATGGGGCGCAGCCGGAGCTGCAGCGGCACCGGCCAGGCTCCCAGGAAGGTCGCCACCAGGATGAGCACGGTAAACACCAGGACGAGGAACTCCTCTCCTGCCGCCTGGCCGCCGTGGGTGCGGCGCAGCAGGTGCACGCCGGTAAGCATGCTCAGCAGGAGCACCGCTGCGATCAGCGCGGTCCCCACGGCGCGCGACCGGGGGGACAGGGGCCACAG
Organism: Streptomyces sp. NPDC019396; assembly: GCF_040632375.1. Taxonomy (NCBI): domain Bacteria; kingdom Bacillati; phylum Actinomycetota; class Actinomycetes; order Kitasatosporales; family Streptomycetaceae; genus Streptomyces; species Streptomyces sp. NPDC019396. The sequence continues at coordinate 210,087 of NZ_JBEYBS010000010.1, forward strand.
TTCGTGCAGCACCAGGTCGGTACTGGACAGGTTCCGTCCGGCGCGGCGGGCGCTGGTGAGCGAGTTGGAGTGCAGGTACCCGGCGAGTACGGCCAGGTGCCGCCAGGTTGTGGCGGCCTTCAGCCGGGGCAGTGGCGCGCGGCCGTCCTCCTCGCCGCGCAGCCGGGACTCGTCCTCCGTCTCGGCGGGGTGGGCGAGTGTGCTCTTGACGGCCGCTGCCACGTACTGGTCGAGGAGCAGGCCGTAGAGCTGCCCGCTCTGGGCGAGGGCGAGGACGTCGTGGGGCGAGCGGCGGAACTGCCGTCTGTGCTCGTCCCGTTCCTCGAAGACGACCGCGGCCAGGGTCAGGCGCCACGGGGTGCTCAGCGCCTGGACGACGGCGGCGTCGGGGACTCCCGCCGCGCCGGGTGGCGGAGCCAGTGCGTCGAGCACCTGCTGCCAGCGCGCCCGGTTGCGGGCGGAGTAGCCGACGCGGGTCTCGAGGTAGTGCCGGGCCTGTTCGCCGGTGACGCGGGTGAGCGCGATGTGCACGACCACCTGCGGTTGTGAGTCGGCGAGCTGGAGCGACCGGTACACCTGGTCACGGCAGGTCATGACGACGGGAGCCTTGACCGCTCCGCGCTCGTAGCGCTCGACGGCGCTCAGCAGCAGGGCCGCCCGGCCCGGTGGCCCGGGAAGCGCGACCGAGTCCAGTTCGTCCAGTCCGTCGATGACCGGGAGCACCAGGTCTTCCGTCACGACCAGTTCGGCGTCGCGCCCGGTGAGCCGGTAGACGTCGATCAGATGGGACATGACCCAGGCCCTGATCTCGCTTCCCGGCCAGGCGGCCGCGGTGAGGCGCACGGGAACACGTGCGCCCGGCTCGCGGCGCTCGGCGAGTTGCAGCACCAGGGCCGAAGCCAGCACGGTCTTGCCCGTTCCGGCATCGCTGCCCGGCGGGGCTCCGGAGGGATCGTTGACCGGGGAGGGCGTACCGGTGATCACCAGACGCCCCGGGCTCAGGCCCTGGAAGAAGTCGGCCACCGTCTCCAGGGTCCCCCCGGCTGGAATTCCCGGCGCGCCCGCGGATCCCGCCGTGCCGGTGACGCCGGTCGCCTCGACCACGGTGAATGGAAGGTCGATACGGCCGTTGAGGGCGGAGGTCCCGCCACCGAGCAGCTGCCGGTACTCGGCGCCTTCCAGTCTCACCACCGAACGCGCCAGCAGCTGGGCTGCGATCTCACCGGTGCGCTGCTGCTGTGCGGACCGCACGGCGACCGCGAGCCCACCGACTCCGGCCACGGTGCCGATCACCCCGACGGCGAGCGACAGCACGCCTGCCGGATCGGCGTCGCTCACCTTCACCTGCGGCAACATCCACCACGTCAGGGCGATGCTCGCGACGATCACGACCACGCTGACAAGCACGCCCGCGGTGGTTCTCCTGCTTCCCCCCTGCACCATGCATGCCATGGTGCTCGTTCGCGAAGGCGGCGTGGGGGAATTCCCCGGACCGTGACCTCGGCAGAGCGGTGCCCCTAGGATGCCGCGGAGCCGCGACAATACGTCGTATGAACCAGCAGACAGACGATGTGGCCGAGGCGATCGCGGCCGAACTCCGCTTGATGGACCCGGTTGTCCGTACGTCGGCCGTCCTCGCCCGGGAGTTGCTCGACCCGGAGTTCACCGAGGTGGGCGCATCAGGCCGGCATTGGACCTACGAGGAGATGCTCGCCGCGCTGCCCACGATGGAAGGCGCGGCGGAAGACGGCCCCCGCTATGAGCCTTCCGCTGTCAAGGGCGTGCCGCTGGCGCCGGGCTTGGTGCATCTCACCTATGAGACGGTCCTCGACGGCCGCCGGGCACGGCGGAGTTCGCTGTGGCGCAGACAGGGGGCGGACATGGCATGGCGGATGTACTACCACCAGGCCACACCGGTCCCCTGTGAGCCGGTCTCCGCGGGCGACGCAACCTAGGGGCCGTCCACGGGCGCACGACGTCGGCACGGCACTCCCCTGGCTTCGCCGGGCGGTACGCCCACGCTGCGTTGTCGAGCCATCCGAATCCGCCCGGTGCGAGGACGACTTTCCCCGGCCTTCGGTGGGGGGCTTACTGCTTGCGATGGTCCCCTCGGCCCCAGAGGGCCGGGGGAAACCCCACCCCCTCGACACCCCAGAGGGCCGGGCCCCACGCCTCGACACCCCAGAGGGCCGGGCCCCACGCCTCGACACCCCAGAGGGCCGGGCCCCACGCCTCGACCCCAAAAGGCCGGCCCCACGCCTCAGACGCCGCACGCTGATCAACTGGGGCACGCGAAACGGCCCTTCGCGCACGAGCGTCCGCAAGTGGCGCGCCTACCCTCCTGAGACGACGGGTCACCGTCTCGGGTTGCCCCGCGGACGCCTTCTGTGGACATGTTCTCAGGACGGCGTGTCCGCCTTGCTTTGCCGATCGGCCACCGGCTGTACTGGGGCCCACGGCGCGCTCCCGACGTACACGCTCTACGGGCGGCGCCACGGGGGAATTGGGTTTTCGCGGGGTTCGACCGCGAAAACCCCGCGCACCGGCCAGGTGCCTTATCCGCGACCGCCAATCCTCAATCACCAGCCAACATGACAACGTTGGCATTGCGCGGCATTCACGAACCTGCCGGACCCGAAGCAATCGAAAGGACCACCGACCATGCCGTGCGGACCATAACGCCTCCTGAGAAGCATTCCGCCCGACGAAGGCACACAGGTCCCACACAAGAAGATTCCTGACGCGGACCCAAGGGAGCGCGAACCGAGTGATTGTGCGCCGTCAGCCGCAGATGCTCAACCTTGCGTTCATTGTGTTCTCCGGGCTCTCACCACTGCGTTTTGCTCGGAACCGCTACTTCCGCGGCGCTTACCGGCCATCTTTCCAGTCATCGATGGCGCCCATTGCAGCAGCGTCGTGTTGTGAAGAAACTGAGTACGCAACGACTGAGAGCAGGCTCTCACCACCACTACTGGCAGTGCGGGTGTGCGGCCTTCCGCCAGAGGAACGTCTTGACCGCTCACGGGTTTGGTTTACCCCCACGAAGGAAGAGGGTCTCCAGCATGTCCAACATATCCACGCATGCCGTCGTGCGCTGCCTCGGTGGCTTTTCACTGGAATTAAGGGGACACCCGGTCAATCGATGGCGGGCCGGCAAAGCACGTGAACTGTTCCTCTACCTGCTCATCAACCGGGGCCGTACGGTCGACCGCGAGGAGCTGCACGCCGCCCTGTGGCCCGACCGGAACCGGTCGGCGGGGTCGAGTTCCGTCAAGGTCGCCAAGCACGCGGTGCACCAGATCCTCAGCGGCCAGCAGGCGGCCGAAGAACAGCCCGCCGCGGAGATCGTCTTCAACGAGTACGGGTACACCCTCAAGGTCCATGACGCCTGGCTGGACTTCGAGGAGTTCGAGCGGCTGTGCAACGAGGGGCACAGGGCGGCGGCCCGCAGCGACCGGATCACGGCGGCGGCGTACTACCGCCGCGCACTGGAGCTCCATGTCGGGGACTTCCTGCCCGGCGAGAGTGCCGACTGGGCCAGGGAGCAGCAGGACTGGGTGCGGTCACTGGCTCTCGGAGCGGCGGACTTCCTCCTCCAGGAAGCCCTGGACCGGGGTGAGCTGCCGGAGGTGATCGATGTGTGCCGGCGCACGCTGGACATCGACCCGTATCAGGAGGACGTCTACCGGACCCTGATCCAAGTGCATGGCGACCTCGGCCAGTTGGGCCAGGCGAGGTCCTGGTACAAGCTGTGCAGCGCTCGCATGTCGAATGGCCTGGACATCGATGTCAGCCCTGATACCCAGCGACTGTTCGAGCGGGTCCTGCGCGTGCACGACGCGCCCGCGCAGGCCGCCGTCCTGCCTCCCGGACGATCCTCTGGCCAACGCGTAACCACTCCGTAACCGGCCTTCCTACACTCGGGATTCCCGCGACCGGCCAAGGAGGTTTGGTGTGACCGTGCTGGAGACGGAACCGGGTTCCGGTCCCTCGGTGGAGAATCCCGACGTTGGCGCCTCAGCTGATGCCGGACCCCTGATCGTCGGCATCGGTGGCACCGTCCGCCCTGGTTCCTCGACGGAACGGGCGGTCCGGGCGATTCTCGCAGCCTCCGCGTCGGCGGGGGCCCGGACCCTGCTGCTGGGTGCCGAGGACCTGCAACTGCCGCTGTACGCCCCCGGGGAGGAGCTGCGGACCCAGGCGGCCAGAAGGCTCACCGAAGCCGTCACCCTCGCCGACGGCCTGGTGATCGGCACGCCCGCCTACCACGGTGGCGTCTCCGGGCTGGTGAAGAACGCCCTCGACTATCTGGAGGACCTCCGCGAGGACTCGCGGCCCTATCTCCACGGCCGTGCCGTCGGCTGTGTCGTCACCGCATCCGGTCCGCAGGCCGCTTCGGCGCTGGCGGGTCTCCGCTCGGTGGTCCACGCACTGAGAGGCTGGCCCACCCCTCTCGGAGTGACGGTCGACACCGAGAACGTCACCCTGGCGTCCGACGGCAGCAGCAGCGATCCGCACATCGCGGCACAACTGGCCGCAGTGGGTCGGCAAGTGGTCGAGTTCGCCCGGATGCGGGCACCGGTCGGCTGAGCACTCAACCCGGTCTGATCCCGCCTGATCCGGCCTGATCCCTTCCTGCCGACCGCCGCCTGTCCCGTACACCCCCTTCCCCCACGATCCCGCAGACCCCCTGGTTCCGGCCGCCCTGCCGCCGGACCCTTCGCGTCCGCATGCCCATGTCCGACCGTGATCCCGAATGGAGCGCGCCATGGAAGACACCACGAAGTCCACCGACCCGGAGGAGACCCCCGAGGTGCAGGCCCCGCAGGCCGAGGCCGAGGACACCGAGCTGGAGGCGCTCGACGACCTGGACGACGTCGACTTCGACCTCGACGAGGTCGAGAACAAGATCGCCCCGCTCGCCCTCGCTGCCAACGAGCTCCCGCGATGGTGACGCGTGCGGCCGAAGCGGGCCGCTCCTCCGGCAGCGCCGTCCGGGTCGATGTGAACTCGGGGCCCGCCGCCTCGTACACGGGGCTGCGGGCGGGCATCGACGCACTGCGCGCCGATGGCGCCGACTTCACCGGTCTCGCCGGCCGCCATCCGTCGGAGTGGGCGGAGCTGTTCCCCGCCGAGACCGCCCCCGGCACCGACCCGCTGGAGGAGATCGCGCTCGCGCCCTCCGAGCGGCGGCTCCACCGGGAGAGCGAGCAGGTGTACCGGGTGCTGACGGTGGCCGCGGCCGCCCTCTGCACGGGAACCGCGCAGCTGGGCAGACCGCTGCTGCTGAGCGGAGTGGGCGGCACCGATCTGTCCTCGTTGCGCGGGTTCATGCGGGCCTTCGAGCACGCACAGGTGGTCGAGGGCGCCGAACTGCTGCTGGACGCGCCCACATCGGTGCGCGAGCCGGTCGGCCGGTACGCCGACTACCGCCGTGAGCGGGTGCGGTGCCTGCGCCGTATGGGGCTGCCGGTCACCGAGGACGACCTGGTCACGGACCTGGGATCGGCTGCCGACACCGGCTTCGTGCCGGTGTCCGAGGAGGGCGAGCTCTACCTGCGGGCGCGGGACACCGAGAGTTCCGCCGTGGACCGGGTGTCCTCCGCACTGGCCTACTGCCGCAGGGCGTTCTTCTCCGCGAACTGGGAGGGCATGGCCACCGTCGCCGACGAGGCGATCGGGCTGCTGTCCGGTATCCCCGAGACGGACATTCCCGGGCTGCTCGCCAGGGCGGAGCGCGACGAAGAGCTCGTCCACGCCATCGAGTTCGAGACGGCGATCCTGCGCGGCACCGCCGATGTGCGCGGCTTCCTGCTGAAGGTGCTCGGCATCCAGGCCGGTTTCCGCGGCGACCAGGACACGGCCGTCGCCTGCTTCCGCTCCATCAGGGAGGACGCGGCCGGTCTCTCCCCGGAGCTGCGGGCCCAGTCGCACCTGTACTCCGCCCTCACCCTCTCCAAGCGCAAGAACCGGCTCGGGGAGGCCGTCGCCGAGGTCGAGCAGGGTTTCGAGGCGGTCAGGGAGCGGCCGGACGAGGCAGAGAGCGTGCGCCGCGAGCGTGGCTGGCTGCACAACCTGCGCGGGCTGACCCTGTTCTCCGAACGGCGTCTCGGAGCGGCCTTCGAGCACGAGAAGCAGGCGCTGGCCTGCATGGCCGGGCTCACCGACGCCAGTGCCGCGCATCTGCGGATCAATCTGTACTCCAACATCAGCGTGCTCCAGGAGAAGGCGGGCAAGCACGGCTCGGCGCTCGCGACCTGGGAGAAGTTCAAGCAGGCCGCCGGTTCGTCGAACGCGGGCTTCCGCAAGCACCACGCCTACCGGAGCGCCGGGCTGCGGCTGCTCGTGGGCGAGCGGGACGCCGCTCTGGAGGACCTGGACACCACGCTCGCGAACGCGGCCGAGCTGGGCGACGTCTTCCATGAGACCGAGGTGCGTCTCGAACTGGGCATGCTGCACACCACGGGCGGTGACACGAAGGCCGGTGCCGAGCAGTACGAGCGCGCAGAGTCGGCCGCACGGCAGCTGGGCGATCCGTACCGCATCGCACTGGCGCAGGCGGGTCAGGTGATGACGACCGGCTCCTCGACCGCCGCCGATTCGGTGGGTGTGACGGCGGCGCTGAGCCTCACACGTCCCGGCGATGCCGACGCGCTCGCCAAGGCCGTCGCCGAGGGCGGTGACCTGCAAGGGCTGCTGCCCAAGCCGCGTACCAAGCTCAACCGTCCGTTCGACCTCATCAACTTTCAGGACTGAGGCCATGGCGGACGACGAAGCGACGGAACGGCAGACGGGACAGCGGGCGCAATGGCAGCTGTATCCCCGGCTGCTGCTGAGGCGGGCGGGGTTCGGCGTCGGCCTGCTGACCGCCCTCGGTGACGGGCCGACGAGTACCGCGGCGGCGGACTACCGGGAGGCGGTGGCCGGGTTCGAGCGGAGCCGCGCCCGGCTGCAGGAGGAGATCGCCAAGTCCGTCGCACGGGCCGACCGTGAAACGGACCGCGCGGAGCTGCGTGAGCTGTCGAAGCTGCGCAGCCGGGTGGGCCGCAGGCTGCTCGTGGAGCGGAGTCCATACGGCGGCGCCGTCGCCTCGGCGGTCGACGGTTATCGCGCGGCGCACTCCACCCGGCACGAGGCGGCCGGCCGGCTGACCGGGGCTCTCGGGGAGGAGGTGCTGCGGCGGCCGGAGCGGGTCCGCGATCTGCTCGGCGACGAGCGGGTGTGCGACGCCCTGCTCCAGCTGTCGCCGTCCTTCCACACCGAGGTGCTGCGCTGGATCGACGGCTGGGAACAGCGGGACACCGCTGCGGGCCGCAACCGCGCCAAGGACCGCTCCTTCTACCGCCGTGTCTATCTCTACGGTCAGCGTCTCGGCGCGAAGAACGAGACGACCAGCTACTTCGGTCCGCTGGTGCACGGCAGGGTCGACCGTACGGCCGAGGGAACCGCCCTGGGGCCCGAGACGGACTCCGGCTACCACGTCCTGGAGGCGCAGACCGCGTTCTGGGCCGTGTGTGAGCTGGCCAGGCTCGTCGGTACGGACCCTGACGTACGGGACCGGCCGCCCGTGACCTGGCTGCCGTCCTGCCGCAGGACGCCGGGCGGGGCACCGGGATCGGGGACGATCCAGTCCGCCGACGGCCGCCGGATCGCACTGTCGGGCGTCCAGTGGCAGCTCGCCGAGGCCGTGGACGGCCGGCGCTCCACCGGTGAACTCGCCACGCTGGCGGGCCTTGAGCCCGCCGAGGCGCGTCGCGTGCTCGACCGGCTGCGGCAGGCGGGGGCGGTACGGCTCTGGCCTGAACCGCCGTCCACCGCGGCCCGCCCCCTGGACTGGCTGGTCTCCTGGGCCGACCGTTACGCGGAGGGCACCCCCTGGCCCGCGCGGCTGCGCGAGCTGCGCGATCTGGCCCATGCCTACGCGGCCGCCGAAGGCAACCGCGCCAGGGCAACCGCGCTGGAACGGGTGGAGGACTGCTTCACCAGGCTCACCGAGGTCGACGCGCGTCGTGCCGGTGGCCGGATGTACGCCGACCGGCTGGTGGTGTCCCTGGACGCCAAGGGCGACCAGAGCCCGGTGGTGGTCGGCGGAGACGTGGCCCGGCGTTGGGAGTCCCAGCTGAGCCCGGTGCTGGACGTCGCCGCCCGCTACGGCGAGCTCCAGCAGCGCGCCGCGGCCGAGCTGTGCACGGAGATCATGCGTGCGGCGGGCACCCGCGCCATGCCGTACGACGAGCTGATCCGCCGCGTGCACGCATCCGTCGACGCGGGTGGTCTTGACGCCCTGGCGGGCCCCCTGATCGTGTTCAAGCGGGACTACGCGGAGCTGGTGGAGTCCGCCGTACAGGGGCAGGAGGCCAGGCTCACGCCCGCCGAACTGGCGGCGTTCGCGCCCGAGCCCGGCAGGCACCGTTTCGTCAGCCCGGATCTGATGCTGGAGAGCAGGGACGGCGGCAGCGAGCTGCTGGTGCTCGGCGAGCTGCACCCGTATGTCTTCGCCTGGGGCTCACAGGGCCTGTTCAGCGAGGAACAGGACCGGATGCTGGGCGACTTCGCGTCGGGTCTCGAACCGTGGGGCGGCGCCGAGCGACTGGCCACGGTGATCCGGCGCAGGCGTCACAAAGGCCTGGTGGCCGACTGGTTCCCGGGACGTTTTGTCGAGATCACCTCAGTGGCCAGCGACGACCGGGAGCGCACCGTGCCGCTCACCGACCTGACGGTCGCCCTCGTGGACGGCACACCCCGGCTGCGTACGCCCGACGGCGAACTGACCCTGTACGCGGGCGAGGACGACCATGTCCATCTGCGGGCCTTCGCCGCTCCCGGTGTGGGACTGCCGCTGGTGCGGTTCGGGGACTTCGCGCCGAGGATCGTGGTGGGCGATCTGATCGTGCAGCGGGCACGCTGGTGGTTCGACCGGGCCGACCTCGGTGTCGACGCGGTGCGCGACCCGCGTGCCGCCTTCCTCGCCGTGCAGTCCCTGCGGGCCCGGCTCGGCCTGCCACGGTTCTGCTTCGCCTCCCTGGCGCACGAGCCGAAACCGGTCGGAATCGATCTGGACAACCCGCTGGCCGTGGACGCGCTGGTGGCGATGGTGCTGGCCGGCGACAGTCCGACCGTGTCGCTGGCCGAGATGAGACCGGCGCCGGACGCGCTGTGGCTGCGCCACGGCGGGGCCCCTGTGACCTCGGAGTTCCGGATCGCCATGAAGAGAGCGTCGTCATGACCGCCCCACCCGCCCAGCCCGCCTCCCCCGTTCCGCCGCGGCACGCCTGGACTCTGCTGCCCACGGTCGTCCTGCGCAGCGCCGGGTTCCCCTGGCAGATGGTCGAACGACTGGCGTACGGGCAGACCCGTCTGCTCCTCGATGAGCTGTTCGCCCTGGAGGCCCAGGCAGCCGAAGTGGCAGCGCGGCTCCATCCGTCCGGGCGCCTCTCCCGGGGCCAGCAGAGCAAGTTGCGCGGTCTGCGGCCGCTGCCGCCCTCCGGTACCTTCCCCGCCGGCTGGCTGGCCGAGTGGAACGCCACGGCGGAGAAGGTCACCGCGGCGCGCGAGCGGCTCACCGCCACCGTCGAGGCCGACGCGGCCGTGGCGGACGAGGCGCTCGCCGCCATCCGCACCGATCCGCGCGTCAACGACGCCATCGTCTGCTCGTCCCCCGCGGTCCACCGCGATCTCGCGCGAGGTGCGACAGGCGGGCGCATCAGGCGCCAACTCGCCTCCTACGCACAGCGGCTCGCGTCCAAGAGCGAGACGATGAGCTTCTTCGGACCGATCAACTACGGTCGGCTCAACCCCGGTTCCGACGCTCCGACGGCCCTGGACTGGGACGGCCACACCGCGATCAGGGTCCGTCAGGCCCACACCGCCGCCCGGGTCAACGACGCGGTACAGGCGCTGCTGCTGGGCGACGAGGCGCTGGCCGGACGACTCGTACCGGTGCGCAAGACCATCGTGCGGACCCCGCGGACGCCCCCGGGCGGCGCGGGCATCGATGCCCTGCTGCTCCGGGAGGCCGACGGTGTACGCACGGTGGCCGAGATCGCTGCCGGGTCGGGTGCCGATGCGCGGGAGACGGTGGAGGCGTTCACCAAGGCCGTGGCGAAGGGGACGCTGACCCACACGCTGTGCCCGCCGGCCACGGTGGTCGACCCACTGCGCTGGACCCTGGAACGGATCGAGGGCTCGGACCCCGGGAAGGCCGGCCACGCGGCAGGGGTGCGGGCGCTGCTGGTGAAGATGCTGGAACTGCTCGACGGCTACCCGTGGGCGCCGCCCGAGCGGAAGCTGACCATCCAGGCCGAGCTGGAGTCGCTGCTCCCCGTCGCCGACCGATCGGCGGACCGCGGCCGCTTCTACAACGACCGCGTCATCATCCACGAGGCCGCGGTGGGCACCGCAGGGCTGGATGTCCGCGGGCCGCTCGCCCGGGATATGTGCGACTCCGTCGCACCCGTGCTTGAACTGCTGGCCCACGAGGCCGAGATGACCCGCGTACGCACCAACCGGGCGGTCGCGGCCCGGCTGGGCCAGGGCAGGATCCCGTTGCTGCGGGCCCTGCGCGACTGCGCGGACCTCGGCATGGAGTCGGGCGGAGCACTCGGCGCCGAGCTGGGCAGGGTCATCGCCCAGCTCGGGCCCGAGGGCGAGGACCGTGCCGAACTCGACGTGGCGGGGCTGCTGGCCGTACCTCCGCCGCCCGCAGCCCCGGTGCTGTGCAGCATCGACGTGCTGATCGCCGCACCCGATCTGGCCGGATACGAGCCGGGGACGACTCCGCTCGTGCTCGGTGACATCCACGACGCGGCGCTGCTCACCCCCTGGGCTCTGCAGTTCCATCCGGATTCCGCCGGGCTGCTGGCCGAGCGGGACGCCGCGGTGCGCGGGGCACTGGGCGAGCAGCTCGCCGTCAATGTGATCTCACGCCGTACGACCGGACTGCCGCCGCTCGAGTTCCCCGGTGTGGTGCTCGAACTGGGTGGTACGGCGTCCTCCGGCCGGGAGCGGATCGGCCTGGACCAGCTGTGGCTGGACAGCGACGGCGAACAGGTCGTGCTGCGCAGCGACGCCCATCCCGGGCAGAGCCTCCTCTTCCACAACGGCGAGCTCGACACCGCCGTGCACACCGCGCTCGCGCTGCCCCGGATCCGCCGCCCGGCGCTCCCGGAGCTGCCACACGTGCCACGGCTGCGCTGGGGCAATGTGGTGTTCTCCCGGCGCCGTTGGTCGCTGCCGAGCGCCGCGGTGCTGGAGGCGCACAGCAGCCAGCGGGAGGCCGACCGGCTGCTCGCGTCGGCCCGGCTGGTACGGGAGCGGGGACTGCCCCGCCGCTTCTTCGTGAAGTCGCCGGCCGAGCGCAAACCCGTGTACGTGGACACCGCGAGTCCCGAGCTGCTCAAGGGCCTCGCCCGGCTGGCGGCCACGGCGGAGCAACTGGTGGTCTCCGAGGCGCTGCCCGCGCCGGAGGACGCCTGGCTGCGGGACGGGGAGCTGCGCTTCGCCTCCGAGCTGCGCTGTGTGTATCTGCGGGGAGGGGGTGAGCGGTGATGCGCCGTGTGGTGATCCCCCCGCTGTTCGATCCGAGTCTGGAACCGGACCTCGGGCCCGGGCCGGATCGAAACGTCGAACTGCTCGATGTGAACGCGCACTTCATCGCACGGCTCACGAGCACCGGAGCTCTCGGTGAGCCGGCCGGCGGCTACGCGCTCGGCGGGGGCAGCGGGACCGATACCGCCGCGGCCCGCACCAGGGCGCTGTTCGCGCGGGCCGCGGCACGGATCACCGCGCGCGGCAGCCATGACGCGGGCCGGCTGCGCGCCATGGGCGTGGCGCTGCGGCTGGCGGGCGAGAACGACCCGGCCCTGAGGCTGGCGGCGGACGACGTGGAACTCGTCGACGGCACCACCGAGTCGGGGGCCGATGTGGTCCTGGCCGCTCAGCGCACCGGGCTGCTGGGGCCCGAGGCCCGGTGGGCGCGTGAGATTGCCGGGGACCGGGTAGTGCATCTGGTGATCGAGACCGATCAGCAACTCCCCGCCGCCGCGGTACTGCTGGAGGCCGTCGGCCCAGAACGTGTCGTGCTCTGCGGGCGTTTCGCCGGCGCGCACCGGAAGGCACTGCGGGAGCTGGCTCCGTTCTCGGCTGCGGTCGGCTTCGATGACTGGTCGCCCACATGGCGGCTGCGCAAGGAGTGGTCGGGGGACGGCACACGGATCCACTGGGTCCGCCGCGCCGCCGACTGGAAGGCGGGCATCGCCTGGGCGGGCTGGCTGGCCCCCGAGGAAGCGGTGGCGCTGCCCGGCGAGGCGTGGCGCGAGTGCCGTGGCGCGGCGCTGACCGTGGCACGGCTGACGTCCTGGGCCGAGGTCACGGGGACGGACGGCAGCCGCACCGATCTGCGGCCTGTCCTGGAGCTGGTGGGCGAGTCGCTGCTCGCCGTTGAGCTGCTGGTCGGGGCACCCGGGGTGAGCGCCGAGGAGACCGGCGCCACCGCCCGGAGCCTTCTGCGCGGGCCCGGGCCCCGGCTCGCGGGGCTGAGCCCGTTCCGGCTGCCCGCTGACCACGGTGGCCGGGCAACGGCGACCTGGGACGGCGTGCCGCTGACCCGGCACACGTCGCCGGGCCACGATCTGCCCCGCTGGGACCGGTTCGGCGCTCCCGGAACCCTCGACGAGGCGGAACGCACGGCTGTGATCGCGGGCCTCAACACCGAATTCGGTGCCGTGGCCGATCTGTACCCGGGGCGGTTCGCCTGCTGCGTCCTGGACTCCGGGGCCGGGTCCCGCCCCGTGCCTCCCGTATGGGAGCCGTCGGCCGCTGTCGTGGCCGAGTCGGGTCCGGGCCCGGACGACCGGGGACCGGGTTCGTTCGTGGTGAATCTGCGGACCGGCAGCGCGTTCCGGCTGCACCCGAAGCTGACTCCGGTCGTGGAGCGGCTCTCGTCCGGCGACACCGCCGTCCTGGACCGGATCAGCGATGCGGTCCGCACGAAACTGACCGGCCGGCTGCTCCAGGCCGGAGTGATGCGGAGGAGCCAGTGAGCCGACAATGGCGCATCGGGCGGGAGTTCATCCTGCGCCATGCGGGAATGCCGTTCGACTGGCTGGAGGAGCTGGGCGCGCCCAGCTCCCTCCTGGAGCTCTCGGACGAGCTGCTCGACCGCGAACGGACCGTGCTGGAGCTCGTGGAGACCCAGTTCGCCGGGTCCCGTGCCGAAGCCGTTCGGTCCGACGTACTACGGGGAAGGGTACGGCAGTTGCCCAGGGCGGGCGGCGCTGACTGGAACCGGGCGGTATCCGCCTGGGCCGAGGCGTCGGAGCGCTATGTGCTCGCCTATCAGCAGGCCGACGACGAGGTGGGCAGACGGCTCCGGGACCGGTTGACGGATCCGGGGGTCGCCGAGGCGGTGTTCCTGTCCAACCCGGACGCGTACCGCAACATGCTGCTCCCGCTGCTGGCACACGACGGTCCGCTGACCTCCCGCTGGCGCAGGGTGCGCCGGCAGATGTACACGTATGTGCAGCGCTTCTGCGCGAAGAACGAGACCGTGAGCTTCTTCGGGCCCATGGCCTACGGCACGGTCGATGACGCGGACGGCGACGGAGCGGAGCTGCGCGACGACGTACCCCGTGCCCGCAGGGTCTTCTTCTCGCACTGGGCGGCTCGTGCGCTGGCCACAGCCATCGCCAGGGACCCCGGAGTCCTTCCCCATCTGACGTTCCACTCCACCGGCCGGGCCGGGGCCGCGGACGAGCCGCTGCTGTCCCTGGTGCCCGCGGGCGGGGCCTCTTTCCGCGACCTGGTGCGCACGGCTGGGCGACCGGCGCGCGAGATCGCCCGGACCCTGATGCGGCTGGTGGCCGATGAGGCCGTCACCATCGGGCTCGGCGGTGGTGACTACGATCTGGAGCCGCTCACCACCCTGGGGGAGCAGGTCTCCGCGCTGCCGCCCTCGTCGGCACGCGAGCTGTGGCTGGACCGGATCGGCGAACTGACCTCACTCATCGCGGACCTGGCACAGCAGCCGCTCGACGGAAAGGCGACGACAGTCGCGGCCCTGGAGCACCGGTTCACGGAGTTCACCGGTAAGCCCGCCCGCCGGGGCGCCGGCGCCGCTTACGCGGACCGCGCCGTGTTCTTCGAGGAGTGCGCCTCACCCTTCGCCCTCACCCTCGGCTCCGGGCTGGTCCGCCGCTGGGAGGAGCAGCTCGCCCCGGTGATGGAGGTGTGCGCGGCGCACGGCTGGGCCGCCCGGTCCGCAGCGGCGGACGCGGTGCGTGATGCGTTCGCGGACGGTCCTGACGGGCCGTCTGTCGAGCTGGACCTGCTCACCTATGCGACCCGGGCGGCCGTCAGCAGGTCGGACTCCACCAGCACCTTCCAGGCGGCGTACGCACCCAGCTACCCCGGCGCCGACTGGCGTGCCGAGGTCGAGCGGCTCGCGGGAGAGGCCAAGGCGCTGGACGGCGACCGGTACGCGGTCATCGACCTGTGCCCCGCCACACCGGACGCCTCGGGCCTCGACGGCGCCCCGCTCGTGCTCTCCCGCGCCCATCACCATCTGCTCGTCCGCAGCTGGCTGGGCACGATGCACCCGGATCCGGCCCGGCTCGGCGCGGATGCCGCCGCCTGGACATCGGAGCAGGACGGCACGGTCGTCGGCCTCGACTTCGGGCGCCGCAACAAGGGCTACTACCGCTTCCCCGGCCGTGAAGTGGCGATGCGTCCGCTGACGTGGACCGACCACGGGGAGCCGGACCTGCTGAAGCCGGAGGACCTCACGGTCCGCATCGGGCCTGACGAGGTCGCGCTGCACGATCCGGAAGGCCGTCCGGTCAGCGCGTACGTCCCCCTCAGCGACTTCGTCAAGTACGCCCCGATCGCGGCGCTCTCCCATCCGCAGGTACTCCATCCCACCTTCTGCACCGAGGGTGCTCAACCCGAAGTCGCCCTGGGATCCGTCGTCCTGCAGCGGTCCCGCTGGCAGGTGCCCGCAGCGGCGCTCGCGGCGCCGGAGCCGTACGCGCGGTTCCTGGCTCTGCGCAGGCTGGCGCGCGACACCGGGAACCGGTTCGTCTTCTGCCGCAGCGCCCACGAGCGCAAGCCGTATCTGATCGATCTGGCGTCGCCGCTCGCGGCGGACCTGGTCAGCCATGTGGCGCGCGGCGCGGAGCAGCTGGGTGTGGAACGCATGGCGCCCGGTCCCGGTGAACTGTGGCTGCGGGACGCCGAAGGCCGGCGCTACACCAGCGAGTTGCGAATGCAGATCATCGGCAGGGACAGCGGCAGGAGCGGCCCGGAATGACGGACACCACGCTCTTCGCCGAGCGGTCACTGCGGCTGCGCGCCGATGTGCTGCCGGACGGCGGCATCACCACCGAGCAGTCCTCTGTGCGCGGGATGAGCATCGAGCGGCATCTCGGCCGGGGGTTCACCGAGCACCGCTTCGCGGACGGCGACGATCTGCTGACCTCCGGCGCGGCGGGGGCCGGCGCCGAGGCCGCGGACGCACTGTGCGAGGTCCAGGAACGGCCCCTGTTCGAGCTCACCGCCGAGTTGCGCACCGAACTGGCCGGGATCGCCGCCGACACCGGCGCCGAGCTGACCCTCGGTGTGGCCCAGCAGCACATCGCCGCGGGCGACGCGGAGCGCGTCGCCACCACGGAGCGGATCGTCACGACCCTGGAGACCCGGGTGACCGGTGCCGACGGCACCGTCCACTCCCGGTCACTGCTGTGCGCCCGCCCCGGATCCGATCCGGACGGACTGCGGGAAGCGGCCGTACGCACCGCCGGTGCGATACGCACACGCCTCGCGCTGCCTCTCAGCACCGAACTGCCGGACGGAGCCGACCTCGTGCTGCTTCCCGGTCTCGCCGGGGCGTTCTTCCACGAGATCGCCGGCCATCCGATGGAGGCCGACGTGGTCGCCTCCGGAACCAGCTATCTCGGGGCGCGCGCCGGACAGCGGGTCGCGCCCGAATGGTTGTCCGTGCTCGACGGCGGCGCACACGACGGACCGGGCTACCGCAGCCCGTTCGACGACGAGGGCACCCCCTGCCGCACGCTCCCGCTGATCGACCGGGGCAGCGTGGGGCAGCCGATGACCGACCGGGCGCTCGCGGCCCGGCTCGGTGGCCGCCCCGGTTCGGGGCACGGGCGCAAGCAGGACTACCGGCACCCGGCGATCCCCCGGATGACCCACACCGTGGCCCTGATCGAGCCGGGTACCCCGCTGGAGCCGCCCACGGGCGACTGGGTCGCCCCCTACGGGCTGCGGCTGGACATGATGAACATCGCGTCGGGCGCGTTCGTGTTCCACGCGCCCTTCTCCCTGCTGCACCGCGCCGACGGCAGCACCGCCCGGCTCGGCCCGCTGACGGTGACCGGCGACGGAGCGCGTGTGCTCGCCGGACTACGGCCGTACGAGCACCGGGTGGCCGCCTATCTGCGGGCCACCGGAGGCTGCGGAAAGCTGGGGCAGTACCCGGTGCTGGTGTCGTTCGCCAACGCCGGCTTCCGGCTCCCGGCCGGACTGGTCGGGCTGCGGGCGGTGTCCCATGGCTGAGACGCGGATACGTGCCTCGGGAATCCTGACCCCCACCCAGGGTGCGCCCCGGCTCACCGTCTCGCTCGACGCCCTGCGGCTCGAACGTGACGCCGCCACGGGCGGGGTCACCGGCTCACGACGGCTGACCGGGCCCATGGACCAGGGAGCGGGCAAGGAGACCGGACTGCTGCTCACCGAGGCGGCCGGGCGTGCGGCGACGGCCGTCGCGGGGCTCCAGAGCGCGGTGGCCCAGGTCCACGAGTGGCGTGACGCCGATGGTCTGCTGGTGTCGAGGCGGGCCGAGTTGCTGGCCCGTGTGGAGACACCGGGCGGCCCGGTGCTCCTCGGGACGAGCGGTTGCGGGGACCCGGGAAGCCTGGTGGAGGCGCTGCCCTGGGGCGAGCTCGGGGCGCTCTCCGAGCCGTCCGGTTCCACTGCCCCGCCGGACGACTGGCGCGAGCGGCCACTGGTGCTCCGGCCGTCCCCCGCGGCGGTGCTCGTCGCCGGTGCCGCGTTCTCACTGACCTCGCGCGGCGGGCGGGCGACCGCGCGGCGGCTGGCGGGGCGGCGTGTGCTGCCGCCGCTGACGCTGTGCGAACTGCCGTCGGCGCCGGCCGAATCAGGATGGGACGACCGGGGTGATCCGGCGCTCCGCACCGCCCTCGTGGACGCCGGCCGGATCTGCCCGCCGTCCCCGCTGACCGAGGGCATCCCGCTCGGGCGTGCCGTATGGGACCACGACACCGGCACCTTCGGACCGCCGTCTCTCGCCCGGCTCGAACTCACCGGGCCGGAGGCCGGAACGCCCCCGGACGCGGTGGAACTCGTGTGGTGTGTCGAGGGCCTCCAGCGCTACCACGGTGACGGCACCGTCCGCCTCCAGTGCCTGGCGAGGACCGCGGACCGGCCGGGCGCCTGGTTCCGCCTCGTCCTGCGGGGCAAACCCGTACATCTGCTGCGCCAGGCTCGCGGCCTGGCCGGCCCGCCCACGGCTGTCCACAGCGACAGCGAAGTGACCACCCGCTCGCTGGTACTCGCCGGCGCGGCCGACATGGAAGGTGCAGGACATGCCGTCGTCACCGTCATCACCCCCTGACTTCACGCTCATCGGCGGCGGAATCGTCGGCGCCTGCCTCGCCGAGGAGTTGAGCCGCAGCGGGGCCTCCGTCGTCGTACTCGACTCCGGCGACGAACCCGGGCACGCGACCAACCGCGCGGCGGGAGTGGCCGTTCCCTCGCTGCGCTATCTCGTGGACCGGGAGTTCTACGACTGGCTGCGGATCGCCAAGCGGGATCTGGACGCCGATGCCGCCCGGCTCGAACCGGAGTACGGGGCGTTCAGCGTGGCCCGACCCATCCTGCGCGCGCTGCGCGATACGGATGTGGAGACCTACGGCGAGGTGCTGGACGGTCTCGGGGTCGGCGTCTGGGTGGAGGCTGACGCGCTCGCGGACGCCGCACCCGGGCTCAGACTGCCCCCCACTCGTCGCTACCTCCTCGACCCGGACGGGCTGATGGTCGACGGCCGCCGCTATCTGGACGCCGTCCGGCGCCGCTGCCTGGCCCAGGGCGTCGAGTGGCGGCAGGGCGTCACGGTGCGGGAGGTGCGCGAGGAGGGCTCGACCGTCTCCGTCGTCACCGCTGACGGCACGCTCCACACCGACCGGGTGGTGATCACCGCCGGCGCGTGGAGCTCGGGCAAGGGCCTGGCCGAGGCGACCGGCGTCCGGCCGCAGCGCGGCCAGATGGCGGTGCTGCGCACCGAGGAGGAGCTGAGCTGCATCCTGTCCTCCGCGTACTACCTCGCGCCTGGTGTCGGTGGCGATGTGATCGTCGGCGCGACGGAGGAGGACGCCGGTTTCGCCGAGCATGTGACCACCCAGGGCATCGCGCAGTTGCTGAGGTTCGCGACCACGGCCATGCCCGGGCTTGCCAAGTCTGTGCCCGTGGAGCTGCGGGCCGGGCTGCGTCCCGTGTCCGGCACCGGACGGCCACTGGCGGGCGCGCTGCCCGGAAACGAGAGGATCTTCCTGTCGGCCGGCCATGCCGGGCACGGGCTGCTCTCGGCCCGCGCCACCGGTAAGGGCATGGCGGCCGGTCTTGTCGGTGACGACTGGGAGGCGCTGCCGTACAGCATGTGCCCCTCGCACGCGCTGGGCGGTGCCGCCTGATGCGCATCGACCATGTGATCCTTGGCGCGCGGACCATCGAGCCGCTGCGCGAACTGCTCTGGGAGCGCTACGGGTTCGGCATCACCGACGGCAGCCCCAACCCGGACGGCACGGCGAGCTGGGTCGTCCCCTTCGACACGCCCGAGGTGCAGTATCTGGAGCTGCTCGTCACCCATGACGAGCAGAAGCTGGCGGGCAGCGACTTCGGGCGCCTGTTCCTGGAACGGACCGCGGACGGACCTGACTTCCTCAACTGGGCGGTGCTGACCGACGACATCGATTCCACCGCGCGCGAGCTGGAGACCGTGACGGCAGCGGATCCGGATCTGTTCCGTGGCGAGTCGGTCCGTGCGGACGGGCAGCGTGTGCCGTGGGCCGAGGCGGCGTTCGACCTGTCCTGGCGCAGCCGGGTGCTGCCGTTCTTCCTGAGCTACGGCAACCCTCAGGCGCGGGCGGCACGGGTCCCGGGCGACCTCGAGGCGGCGGGGCACAAGGTGTGCCCGAGGTCGCTGCGGCGCCTGGAGACGGGCCGGGCACAGCAGCGGGAGTGGGCCGACCGGTGGCCGGGACTCGCGGCCCTTGACGTCGTCGTCGACCCCGCGGCCGGTCCCCGGATCACGGCGGTGCACATCGACACCGCCGAGGGTGAGACGGTGGTGCGGCTTCCGTGACCCCTGCACGTCCCGCCCCCGGGCGGACACCGGACCGCCCCGGCCGCAGCACCGCCGCGGCCGGGCGGCCCGGGCCGCCCTCCCGGACGGCCCCGGTCCGGCCGGGCAGGCCCGGGCGGAGGCCGTCAGCCGGACGCGTGGACTTCGGCACGGCGCGCCCGGTGGGCCGCCAGCAGGCGCTCCCGGGTCCGGTCGTCCTCGGCGGCCTGCGCAGCGGTCCAGGCGAGCGCCACGGCTCCCTGGAGCAGCGCCCGGTCGGCGGCCGGGGTCGCGCATGCCTCGGCGAACTCCGGCTGGTGGTTGACCGCGCCGCCGCTGTCGATGCCGATGCTCGGGTGGACGCTGGGCAGGGTCCGGCTCACATTGCCCATGTCGGTGCTGCCGGTGGGCATCGAGCGCTCCTCTTCCGGGGAGACCAGGGGGCGGCCCAGCTCGGTGGCCGCGGCCCGGTATGCCTCCACCAGGAACGGGTCGTGGGCCAGTTCGGCGTACGCCGGCGTGGACAGGACCTCGTGCGTGCAGCCCGTGGCGACGGCTCCGGCCTCGAAGCAGGCCTTGATGCGTGCTTCGAGGCGTTCCAGGGACTCCATGTCGGCGGCGCGGAGGTTGTAGAGGGCGCTGGTGTACGCGGGCACCACGTTGGGCACTTCGCCGCCCCGGGTGACGATGCCGTGCACCTGCTGCCTGGGCTCGAAGTGCTGGCGGCCCACGCCGACGGCGACCTCGGCCACGGTCAGCGCGTCGGCGGCGTTGACACCGAGGTGGGGGGCGAGCGCGGAGTGCGACTCCCGTCCGGTGTAGCGGACTTCGAGCTCGACCAGTGCGAGGGGGCGGGGCGCGCAGTTGTCCTCGGGAGCCGGGTGGACGAGCATCGCCATGGACACCTCGTCGAAGACCCCCGCCTCCAGCATCGTGATCTTGCCGCCGCCCTCCTCCTCGGCCGGTGTGCCAAGCACCATGACCGTGATGCCGAGTTCGTCGGCCACGTCCCTCAGCGCCAGCGCGGCGCCCACCGACGAGGCGGCGATGATGTTGTGCCCACAGGCGTGGCCGAGGCCCGGCAGGGCGTCGTACTCGGCGCAGAGGCCGACGGTGAGCGGGCCACTGCCGTAACGGGCGGTGAACGCGGTCTCCAGCCCCCCGGCGCCGGGCTCGACCTCGAATCCCTCGTCCCGAAGCAGCCCGCTCACCTTGGCCGCACTGCGGTGCTCCTGGAACGCGGTCTCCGGCTCGGCGTGAATACTCCTCGACAGGGCGATCAGCTTTTGCTCGGCGCGGTCGACGCTTTCGCGGCAACGGCGCTTGGCCCGAGACGAAATCCGCATTTTTACTTTCCCCTCCGGATTACCTGGCCCGTCGGCGCCTGGCTGGCCGAACATTTCCTGGGCCTTTTCCTTCCTACCGGAGCCGCGGACGAAAAGCGAGACCAGTCTGGAGAATTGACATGGCATCACTGACATGGAACGTGCGTGCGGGAAACGGGGATCTCTCCGTCGAGACGATGCCGTGGTCGCTGCTGCGGGCGACGGGTTTCCCGGCCGGTCTCCTGGACGGGATCGCCTCCGAAGGACTGCTCACCACCGCTGCCGGGGTGCTCGCGGCCGAGGACGCCGTCGCCGCCGAGCGGGCGACGTTCCTGGACGAGCTGTGGCCGAAGCTGCGGGAGGCCGTACGCACCGTCGAACCGCGACAGCGGTCCCTGCGGGCCCTCCAGAGCTGCCGCCGGCTGGTCCAGGAAGGTACGACGCTGGACGAGCGGTGCGAGTCGGTCCTCGCGGCGACCGGGGCACCCCACTGGGCCTCCCGCTGGAACGCCCTGGTCGCCACGTTCGACGAGCAGTCGGCGACGGCCCGTGAGGAGCTGGAGGCTGCACTGCTGCGGGCCCGGCTGGGCACCGCGGAGGCGGCGGGCCAGGACGGCGTCGGGCACGCCGTGTTCGTGTCGAATCCGTCGTTCCACCACACGGCGTTGCAGACCCCGCCGCTGGCCCATCCGGGCTGGGCCGAGGCGCGGGACGGGGACGGCGCGCTGCCGCGTGCCCTGCGGCGCCGGGTCGACACCCTGCACCGCTACCTGCGCCGGTTCGCCACCAAGTGCGAGACGGTCTCGTTCTTCGGCCCGGTGCTGTTCGGGCGGCTGCTGCCGGACCAGGAGGACGCCCTGCTGGTCGGCGCGCCCGGCCGGGAGAAGGTCGTGGTGGAGGCGAGTGCCTGGCTCGTGGAGGAGCTTCGGACGCAGGCCGCCGGTGAGG
The DNA here is from genome assembly GCF_040632375.1 of Streptomyces sp. NPDC019396. Lineage (NCBI taxonomy): Bacteria > Bacillati > Actinomycetota > Actinomycetes > Kitasatosporales > Streptomycetaceae > Streptomyces > Streptomyces sp. NPDC019396. The sequence goes on from NZ_JBEYBS010000010.1 coordinate 231,729, forward strand.
TGCCGCTGGCGCTTCAGCACGTGTGGCCCAGTCCCCTCTTCCACCGCCCGGATTCGTCCCCGATGCTGGAACGGGCCACCGACTGCCGCAGGTTCAAGGTCGCGGCGCCCGCGCTGGCCCTGTGGAGTGCCGCCGCGGCGGCACCGGGGAGCCGTCTGGACGCGCTGATCGCCGCGGCCGGTGCGGTTCCCCCCGCACAGGGGACAGGGACGGACGACACCTACGCGGCCAGACTGGTGAAAGCACTCGGACCGGCGCTGATCGTCTCTCCCTGGCGCCTCCCGGCGACCGAACTGCACGCACTGACCAGGCTGGCGGCCGAGCACCCCACGGCCTCGGTCGTGGAACTCGCGCAGGCCCGTGACACGTACGCGGAGGCGGCATGGCCGGAGCGGGCCGGCCATCTCGTGGCCGCGAGGGCGGCACGTGCGCAGGACGGCGGGCAGGTGTCGCGCGACAGCGGCAGGCACTACGCCGACCGCGAGCTGTTCCATGAGGACAGGTCCAGTCCGCTGAGCGAGCGGGTCGGCTTCGGGGCGCCGGTCGTGGACCGGATCCGGCAGGTCACGGAGGCGGTGTTCCCGCTCGCTTTCCTCGCGGCCCTCCTGGCAAGGGAGGACGCACGCGATGCCCTGCGTGACGAACTCCGCGGCTCCCCGGCACCGCTGGCCGCGCTGGCCGTACGGGAGATCCCCGCCCGCTCGCCGCGGCGTGACCGCCTGGACTCGGTGCTGCGCGCTCTGGTCGTGCGGGCAGTTGACCAGGCGGATACGGACGGCGGCCCTCCGCCTGTCGTCGAGCTGAGCCGGAGCGAGCTGGACGAGGCGCTGGCTCCGCTGTGGGACTCCGTGTCCTACGGTCCGCAGGACGCATGCCTGCCGAGTCCGGACCTGATGGCAGCGGGCCCCGATCCGGCCACGGCCACCTGGGTGCTCTCGGAGCTGCACGACGACTGCAGCTCCATCTTCGGAGGTCTGGAACGGCCGTTGCACAGCGACCCGGACGGGCTGTGGGACGGGTTCGGCGAGCGGGTGGCGCGGGCCGTGCCGGCCGGGACCGCGGCGACCATCGTCTCGCGCCGGCGCAGCGCGCATGTGACTCCCGAGCTTCCCGGTGTCTCCATCGAGTTGAGCGGTCTTTCGGGCAAGGACCGTGCCGATGTGGTGCCGATCGCCGACGCCGTCGTCCCCGCCTCGGCGGACGCGGTGCTGGTCCGCGGGCAGCAGCGGCTGCTGTACCCGGGCGACCTGTCGTCCACGCTGCACCGCGCGCTGTCCAGGCCCGCGCTGGTGCCGGTGCCGGTCGACCTCGGCGCCCACACCCCCAGGATCGTGGTGGACGGCGTCGTCCTTCAGCGTGCGCGCTGGCGCCTGGCCGTTCCGGAACGGATCGGGGACACCGTCACCCAGTGGCTGGCCGTGCAGCGGCTTCGGGCCGCTCACGGAATTCCCCGCCATGTGTATGTCAAGCATCCGGCCGAACCAAAACCACTGTACGTCGATTTCGCCGATCCGCTGTCGGTGCTCGATATCGCACGGCTCCCGGAAGGGGAAGTCGTCGTGTCCGAAATGCTGCCCACCCCGGACCAATTGTGGTGGCGCGTTGCGGACAGGCCGCATTGCGCCGAATTCCGTCTCGGCTGCATTGTGCGGCCGACGACATCCGACCATCCGCTGACTCAGGAAGAGCAGGAAGAGAGCACGCCATGACCGAGGACATCCGTATCACCTCCCTGGTGAGGGACGCCTATGACAAGTCCGCCGCGCAGTACGAGACCGCGGGTCAGATGATCTTCCATCCGCTGGGGAAGATGGTCGCCGACCTGCTGGAGCTCTCGCCGGGAGAGCGTGTGCTCGACATCGGCTGCGGGCGCGGCGCCTGCCTGTTCCCCATCGCCCACCAGGTCGGCCCGGACGGCTTCGTGCTCGGTATCGACCAGGCACAGGGCATGGTCGATGCCTGCACGGCGGACATCGTCGCCCGCGGGGTCTCGGGCTGGGCCCGTGCCGAGCTGGGCAACGCACAGGACTTCGCCTTCGACGAGCCCTTCGACGCGGCGAGCGCCGGCATGGTGCTGTTCCTGCTGCCGGAGGCGGAGAAGGCGCTGTCCAGCGCTGTCGCCGCGCTGCGACCCGGTGGCCGCTTCGCCGCGACCACCTTCCCCACCGAGAACGGCGGGCTGGCCGCGGGCTGGGAGTCGGCCGAGATCCTCGCGGGAGTGCTGGCCAAGTACCTCCCCGAGGGTGTGGACGATCCCTGGCAGGTGGTCCTGGGTCTCGGCGGTCCGCTGGTCAGCGAGGAGTCCACGGCCGCGGCCTTCCTCGACGCCGGATTCCGCGATGTGCGGATTCGCCATGTCCCGGCCGACTCCCGCTTCGAGACCATCGACGACTACCTGGCCTGGACCAGGACCGTGACCACCCGCGTGCAGTGGGACCTGGTGCCCCCGGAGCGGGTTGCCGAGGCCACCGACGAGGCGCGCGAGGCGCTGCGGGTGCTCGCGGGCCCCGACGGTTCCCTGGAGTTCTCCTGCCCGACCAGGACCGTACTGGCCGTCCGCTGACGGCACGGCCGCAACCGCCCACCAAGCACTGAGCACAGAGCCGAGAGGTGCGATGACATGGCTCCTGACACGACCCCTTCGCTGATCCGCCCGCTGTCCGAACTGCTGGGCGGACATGCCGCCCGGATCGGGGACAAGGTGGCCTTCGCCGACGGCAGGCGCGCCGTCGGCTACCGGGAACTGGATCTGCGGACCTCTCGGCTCGCCGGGCAGCTGGCCGCCCTGGGACTGGAGAGGGGCGGCCGGGCGGCTGTCCTGATGGGCAACAGCGTCGAGATGGTGGAGAGCTGCCTCGCCGTCATACGGGCGGGCGGCATCACCGTGCCGCTCAATCCGCAGGCGTCCGATGCCGAGCTGGCCCACTTCCTCGGGGATTCCGGGGCATCGGTGGTGCTCTGCGACCCGGCGCGGCTCGACGTGCTACTGCGGGCGGTGTCCGCGTCCGGCGTCGCCGGACCTGCGATCGTCCTCACCGGCGACGCCCCTGTGCCGGAGCTCGCGACCGCCGGTATCACCGCGTACGAGGAGCTCGCCGGCGTCGAGCCCGAAGCCCCTGCGCCCGAGGAGACTCCGCTCGACGCCCCGGCGTGGATGCTCTACACCTCGGGCACCACGGGTCGGCCCAAGGGCGTGCTGTACTCCCTGCGCAGCTCGCTGTGGCTGGTGGAGGCCTGCCACGTGGGTGTGCTCGGGATGTCGGAGGACGACCGGCTGCTGTGGCCGATGCCCCTGTTCCACGGCCTGGGCCAGAACCTGTGTGTCATGGGGGTCGCGGCGGTGGGCGCCAGTGCCCGGCTCATGAGTGGTTTCGCCCCTTCCGAGGTCCTGGACTCGCTGCGCGACGACGGTGTGACCTTCCTCGCCGGGGTACCGACGACGTACCACTATCTGCTGGACCGTGCGGGTGAGGAGGGCATCGGTCTTCCCTCGCTCCGGCTGGGGTTCGTCGCCGGGTCGGCCAGCGGCGCAGCCCTGGGCAGCCGCTTCGAGGAGGCGTTCGGCGTTCCGCTCGTGGACCAGTACGGATCGACCGAGACGGGTGCGATCACATCGAACCGGCCGACCGGTGACCGGGTCGCGGGATCGGCCGGGCTCCCCGTGCCGGGGGTGGACGTCCGGCTGGTGGACAGCGGGTCCGGAGCCGATGTGCCCGCCGGCGAGGAGGGCGAGGTCTGGGTCAGCGGGCCCAGCCTGATGCTGGGCTACCACGGTCAGCCCGGTGCCACGGCGGAGGTGCTGCGGGACGGCTGGTACCGCACGGGCGATCTCGCGCGCCGGGACGCCCTCGGGCATGTGACCCTGGCCGGACGGCTCAGGGAACTGATCATCCGGGGTGGCGAGAACATCCACCCCGTGGAGATCGAGGACGTGGTACGCACGGCTGTGGGCGTGTCCGACGCTGCTGTGGGCGGGGAGCACCACGAGGTGCTCGGCGAGGTGCCCGTCGCCTATGTGGTGCCGGGGCCCGAAGGCGTGGACGTGCAGGCGCTGTTCCAGCACTGCCGTGCGCGTCTGTCCTTCTTCAAGGTGCCGGAGAAGGTGTACGCCGTGGAACAGGTGCCGCGGACCGCGTCGGGGAAGATCACCCGCCATCTGCTGGCGGAGTCGGACCCGCGGCTGCTCGGTGTGGCCACCGATGGCGCGCCCGGCGGGAAGTCCGGTGGCGAGGGCGAAGGCGACCGGGGCGAGTGGGTGCAGCGGCTCACGTCCATGACGGGGCCCGAGCGCACCCGGACCGTCCTGGAGCTGGTGCGCGCCGAGGTGGCTCGGTCGCTCGGCGTGGAAGGGCCCGAACAGGTGGCGCCCGCACGGCCGTTCGTCGATCTCGGTGTCGGCTCACTGGCCGTCGTGGCGGTGGGGCAGCGGCTGTGCGCGCTGCTCGGGCTGCGGCTCCCGCCGACAGCGGTGTTCGACCACCCGACGCCCGCGGCGTTCGCGGACCGGCTGGTCGGGGAACTGACGGGGGCACCGGGCACCCGCCCCCCCACCGGACCGCTCACGGCGGATCGTACGCACGCCGCGGGGGGCGACGGGGGCGACGGGGGCGACGGGGGCGACGGGGGCGACGGGGGCGACGGGGGCGACGGGGCAGGCTCTGCGGATGACGAGCCGATCGCCATCATCGGTATGGCCTGCCGCTTCCCGGGCGGGGTGGAGTCGCCCGAGCAGCTGTGGGAGCTCATCGCCGAAGGCCGGGACGCCACATCGGACTTCCCCGCCGACCGGGGCTGGCCACTGGACACGTTGTTCGACCCCGACCCCGACCACCACGGCACCAGCTACGTCTCGCGCGGCGGATTCCTGACCGACCCGTCCGCGTTCGACGCCGGGTTCTTCGGCATCGCGCCCCGTGAGGCGACCGCGGTCGATCCCCAGCAGCGGCTGCTGCTGGAGATCGCGTGGGAGGTCTTCGAGCGGGCGGGCATCGATCCGACCGGGCTCGCGGGCTCGGAGACCGGGGTCTTCGTCGGCACCAAGGGGCAGACGTACAGCACCCTGGCCGCGCCCGCGTCCGAGTACGAGGGCTATCTCGGCTTTGCCACATCGGGCAGTGTGATGTCGGGGCGGGTAGCCTACACCCTGGGCCTCCACGGCCCCGCCGTCACCGTGGACACGGCCTGCTCCGCGTCCCTGGTGGCCCTCCATCTGGCCTGCGCCTCCCTGCGCTCCGGCGAGTCGCGGCTCGCGCTCACCGGCGGCGTCACGGTGATGGCGACCCCGGACGACATGATCACCTTCAGCAGGCAGCGCGGTCTGGCTCCGGACGGCCGGGTGAAGGCCTTCGCCGACGCGGCCGACGGCACCGCCTTCGGCGAAGGAGCGGGCGTACTGCTGCTCGAGCGGCTCTCGGACGCGCGCCGGGCGGGTCACCAGGTGCTCGCCGTGATCCGGGGCAGCGCGGTGAACCAGGACGGCGCGTCCAACGGGCTCACCGCGCCCAACGGCCAGGCACAGCAACGGGTGATCCGCCGGGCCCTCGCCAACGCCCGGGTGGCCGCGCACGAGGTCGACCTCGTCGAGGCCCATGGCACGGGGACCACCCTTGGTGACCCGATCGAGGCCGAGGCGATCCTCGCCACCTACGGACAGGGCCGGGAACCGGAGCGGCCCCTGTGGCTGGGTTCGGTCAAGTCCAACATCGCGCACACCCAGGCCGCCGCGGGCGTCGCCGGTGTGATGAAGCTGGTGCAGGCGATGCGGCACGCCGTGCTTCCCGCGACGCTGAACGTCGACCGGCCGTCGGCGCACGTCGGCTGGTCGTCCGGAGAGGTACGGCTGCTCACCGAGGCACGGCCGTGGACGTCCGATGGACCCTGGCCGACCTCATGCGGCACGTCGGGACGCTCCAGCGCTGGTTCAGCGCATTGCTGACCGCG